>NZ_JBEOSD010000113.1:0-26956 GCF_040302735.1 Streptomyces sp. NPDC097619
GTGGTAACTATAACCATCCTAAGGTAGCGAAATTCCTTGTCGGGTAAGTTCCGACCTGCACGAATGGCGTAACGACTTCTCGACTGTCTCAACCACAGGCCCGCACCGATCGGGCGGGGGCGCGCCGCGGGACCGGGCGGCCCGGTGCCCGGGTGGACCGCAGCACGTCCGTCCGGGTGATCATGTCCGGATGACCGCGCACCAGCAGCACCAGACCACCCCTCCGGATCCGTCCCCGACGCGCGCGCGGACCGGGACCCGGGCCCCGACCGCCGCGCCCGGTACCGGAGACGCCCCGGTGACCTCCGCCGTCGCGTCCGCGTCCGCTTCCCCTTCCGCCCCGGTCCCCGTGCACGCCGCCGCCTCCGGCGCCTGGACGCTCGGGGACGTCTCCGTGCCCCGCATCGGGTTCGGCACCATGCGCCTGCCGCAGACCGGCACCGCCCTCGTGCCGGACGCCGTCCCCCGCGACCGGGACCAGGCCCTCGCCGTGCTCCGCCGGGCCGTGGAGCTGGGCGTCCGCCACCTCGACACCGCCGCCTTCTACTTCTCGCCGCTGCGCTCCGCCAACGAGCTCATCAACCGCGCCCTCGCCCCGTACGACGAGGACCTGGTCATCGCCACGAAGGTCGGGCCCTCGCGGGACGCCGCGGGGGAGTGGAACGAGCACGCGGGCCCCGAAGGGCTCCGGGCCCAGGTGGAGGAGAACCTCCGCCAGCTCGGCCGCGACCACCTGGACCTGGTCAACCTGCGGGTCCTCGGCACGGCGTCCGTAGCCGAACGCTTCGGGGTCCTCGCGGAGCTCCGCCGGGCCGGACTGATCCGCCACCTCGGCCTGTCCAACGTGCACCCCCACCAACTCGCGGAGGCCCGGGAGCTCGCCCCCGTGATCTGCGTGCAGAATCCGTACGGCCTCGGCATGCGGCCCGACCAGGACGAACTGGTCCGCCACTGCGGGGAACAGGGCATCGCCTTCGTCCCCTTCTACGCCCTCGCCGGCTCCGCCGGGGAGCGGGGCCGCGGCGGAGCGACGGAGGCACCGGAGGTGCTGCGGGTCGCGCGGGCGCACGGCATCACCCCCGTGCAACTCCGCCTCGCCTGGACCCTGCACCGGGGCCCGCACGTCCTCGCCATCCCCGGTACCGGCGACACCGCCCACCTGGAGGCCAACGTGGCCGCCGGCGCGGTCCGGCTCTCCGAAGCCGAGCTGGCCCTCCTGGAGACCGTGCACCACCGCGCCGCCTGACGGACCCGCGCGCGGGGGAGGAGCCCACGGCATGCGCGTCGAGCGCGCCGGTCCGCGAGGCCCCGCGCGGGGAAGGCGGTCGGTCCGAGGGTTCCGGCCCGTCGCGGGGCCCCCGGGCGGTGCCCGGTCCCGGCCCCGCTCAGCCGAACAGGGCCCGGCGGAAGGAGTCCCGTACCACCGCGGCGGGGCCGCCGCCGTCCGGTCCGGCCGGGGCCGGGGGCGCCAGGAGCACGGCCCACGTGCCCTGGGCCGGGTGCAGCCACAGCCCCGAACCGCCCCGGCCGTGGTGGGCCCACAGCCCCCGGCCCGGCGCGGTCCCCGGGGCCGGGTACCAGCACAGCCCCCGGGGCGGGGCCAGCTCACCGGTCCGGATCCGCAGCGAGTCGTACACCCACCCCGGGCCGAAGCCCACCGGGTCCGCCGCCAGCGTCCCGTGCAGGAACCGCGCGAGATCGGACAGCCGGGAGCGGACCGGTCCGCCGTCCGCTCCGGCCGAGGTGCCGGTCATCCCGAGCGGGCCCCAGACCCGTTCGGCGGCGACCGCGACGGCGGGCCGCCCCGCCAGGTGCTCCAGCAACAGCCCCAGGACCTCGATCCCGTGCTCGCTGTACTCCACGGCCCGGCTCGGTGGCCGTACCGGCACCGCCACCGCGAGCGGGTCCGGGGCGCCTCCCCCGCAGGGCAGGCCGGCGGTGTGCGTCAGCAGGTGATGGGGGGTCACCGCGGCCAGGGGATGCCCGGACAGCGCCGTCCAGGAGCGCCCCAGCGGGGTGTGCAGCCGCAGGGTGCCCTCCGCGGCCAGCACCCCCGCCGCCGCCCACACGGTCACCACCCCGCCCGGGCCGCCGTCGAGGGCGAACCCGCTCTCCGGGCCCTCCGGAAGGTCCGGCGCGGCGCCCAGCCCCCGCACCCCGGCCCGATCGCCGAAGGCCCAGGCGGAACCCGGCAGCAGCGGAGCGGGGCCGCCGCCCGGGAAGGACGAGGAGGAGCCCGCGGGGGGTCCGGAGAGCAGGGGGAGCAGCGCCATGCCCGCAGGCTAGGCCGCCCCGCACGGCCCCGCCGCACGGCGCGGCCGGACGGGGCAACCGGCCGGCCCGCACGGCTCCGTCCTTCGAGCGGCCCCTCGCCCCGCCCCGGGCCCGCGGACGCGCCCCTCAGCCGTCCCCGGTCGACCGGCCCGCACCCGAGCCCGCACTCCTGTCCGCAGACGGGTCCGCACCCCGGTCCGGCCCGCCGGCCTTCCGCTCGGTGATCGTGTCCGCGAGCACCCGCAGCCCGTCCCGGTCCAGGTGGAGCACCCCCTCACCGGTCTCCCACCGCAGCTCCGGGCCCTCCACCGGGCGCACCGTCAACGCGCCCCCCGGCACCGTCAGCGCCACCAACGGCGCGTGCCCCGGGAGCACCCCCAGATCCCCCGCCGGGGTCCGGACGGCCACGAACCGCGCCCCGCCCGACCACACCACCCGCTCCGGTACCGCCAGCACGACATGCAGAGAGTCCATCGGGAACAAGTACCGCACCGGGACCCGCCGGTCCGGAACGCCCACGCCGGCGCGTCCCGCGTCTTGAACAACCCCAGCGGAAGACACCACTGTTGGCCGAATGACCGAAGACACCCGCCCCGTCACCGAGCCCGAGCCCGCCGGCCTGCCGCACCGGATCGACCCGGCCGGCGGCTGCCCGCACGCCCTGAACGCCCGCCTCCGCGAAGCCGCCGGACCCGTGGCCGAGGTGGTGCTCCCCGGCGGCGTACCCGCCGCCCTCGTCCTGGACCACGCCGCCCTCACCGAACTCCTCTCCCGACCCGAGGCCGCCAAGGACCCCCGCCACTTCGTCGACCTCCAAGAGGGCCGGATCCCCGCCGACTGGCCGCTCCGCGCCTTCGTCGCCTCCCGGGGCATGCACACCGCCGACGGCGCCGACCACCGCAGGCTCCGCGCCCTCGTCGGCAACGCCTTCACCGCCCGCCGCACCGAACTGATGCGGCCCCGCGTCGAAGAGCTCACCGCCTCCCTCCTCGACGACCTCGAACGCGCGGCGTCCGCATCCCCCGACGGCACCGCCGACCTGCGCCGCCACTTCGCCCTCCCGCTCCCCATGAGCGTCATCTGCGAACTCCTCGGCGTGGACCCGGCCCACCGCGAACGACTCCACTCCCTCTCCTACAAGGTGATCGTCGCCACCGACACCGTGCCCGCCGAGGCCGTGGCCGCCATGGGCGAACTCGTCCGTCTCATGGGCACCATCGCCGACGCCCGACGCGCCGACCCCGGAGACGACCTCACCAGCGCCCTCCTCGCCACCCGCGACTCCGACGGCGACCGACTCAGCGAGGCCGAACTCATCGGCACCATGCGGCTGATGCTCGTCGCCGGACACGAGACCACCCTCAACCTCATCACCAACGCCGTCCGCGCCCTCTGCGCCCACCGCGACCAACTCGACCTGCTCCTCACCGGCAAGGCCACCTGGTCCGACGCCGTGGACGAAACCCTCCGCTGGGACGCCCCGGTCAGCTGGTTCCCCTTCCGCTACGCCGCCCGCGACCTCACCCTCGGCGACCACACCGTCCGCCGCGGCACCCCGCTCCTCGCCGGCTACAGCGCCGCCGGCCGCGACCCGCGGGCGTACGGACCCGAGGCCGACCGCTTCGACCTCACCCGCGCCCCCGCCGCCCGCAACCTCTCCTTCGGCCACGGGGCCCACTACTGCCTCGGCGCGCCCCTCGCCCGCCTCGAAGCGACGGTCGCCCTCGAACGGCTCTTCACCCGCTTCCCCCGACTCGACCTCGCCGTCCCGGCCGGCGACCTCCCCCACCAGCCCAGCTTCATCGGCAACAGCGTGGACGAACTCCCCGTCACACTCGGGAACCGATGAGCCGTCGGGCCCCCGGGTCCGATGCGGAAGCCCCGCCGACCGGTGCCATCATGGTCCCCACGAGGCACAGGGGAGGGCCGATGGGGCGGTTCGGTGGACAGGCGGCCGAGCCGCCGCGCGAGGCCGCGGCGGACCGCCGGGCCCTGCTCATCGGGGTTCCGGAGGTCCCCGCGGCCGCCGGTACCTTCCCCTCCCTGGACCGGGCCGTCCCGGCCGACCTCCGCCTCCTGGAGACCGCCCTCACCGAAGCCGGGTTCACCGTCGACACCCGCCTCGGCACCGGGCGCTCCGCCACCGCCGTGGCCCTCACGGAAGCGGCCCGCGCCGTCCCCGAAGGCGGTCTCCTGCTCCTCTACTTCAGTGGCCACGGAGTCCGTCTCGGCGACGTCGACCACCTCGTCCCCGCCGACGCCCTCGCCCCCGCCGACGGCGAGTGGACCACCGCCCACCGGGAATCGCTGCTCCCCGCCGACATCGGCACCCACCTCGCCGACTGCCGGGCCGGCACCGTCCTGTGGATCATCGACGCCTGCCGCGACGCCCTGCCCGGCGAGGAGGCCGCCTTCGGCAGCCGCATCGCCCACGGCCCGCCCCACGGCGGCTTCGCCGTCCTCACCGCCTGCGGCATCGGACAGACCGCCGGATCCACCGCCGAGGGAAGCCACTTCACCCGCGCCCTCGCCGAGGCCCTCTCCCCCCTCAGCCCGCCCCGCACCGTCGAGGAGGTCTTCGACGCCACCGGCCGCCCCACCGCCCGCCTCAGCCGCGGCACCCAGCGGGTCGGCACCCACTACGCCCACGACCACGAACAGCGGACCCGTACCACCCTCCTCTGCGAGGGCCGCGACCTCGCCCCCGCCTGGCGCGACGCCGTCGACCACGAAGCCCTGTGGGCCCTCGCCGACCCCAGCCAGGGATCCGCCGCCGCCCGCGTCCGCAGTCTCCTGCCCGACCTCGCCGAGGACTGCGCCCGCCGCGTCCACCTCGCCCGCCGCCGCCTGCCCGACCCCTGGGCCGACGAGGACCACCCGGTCCGCGTCCTCACCCGCGAACTGCCCCGCCTGCTCCCCGCGGGCTCCCTCGCCCCCGCCGAGGTCGCCGCCCTGGCCGCCGCCGTCCTGCTCCGCGAGGCCGCCTGGGCCGACCGTCTCGCCCAGGCCGCCGAAGCCGCCCCCCTGGAGACGGGCCGCCGCGCCGACGCGGCCCCGCAACGCCGCCACCTGGAACAGATCCACACCCAGTACGCCCACCTCGCCCGCAAGGTGCCCCACTCGCCCGACGTGGCCCTCTGGCTGGTGCACCGCTGGATCGCCGACCGCCTCGACACCGAGGACGACCCCCTCGGCCCGGACGCCGCCGCCTCCTTCGCCGCACGGCTCCTCGGCCTTCCCGCGTCGCCCCCGACCAACGGACCCGCCGCGGGCGCCCAGGGAGGAGCCGCCGAGTTCGCGCGGATCCTCACCGCCCTCGCCCTCTCCGTCGGCCAGGAGACCCCGACCGCCCTGACCTCCGGCGCCGGTATCGCCCGCGTCAGCCTCCCCGAAGGCGTCCAGGAAGTCCGGCAGCGCCCCCTGGCCCTCGCCCTCGGCCTCGCCGGACTCCTCGCCGTGGACGTCCGCACCCTCCCCGAGGTCATCGCCGAACACCTCGCCGCCGCCGACCGCATCACCCCGCCCGAGGTGGTGGCGGCCGTCCGCGGCGCCGTGCAGTGGCAGACCGAACAGGGCGAACGCCCCGGCGGCGACGCGGGCGGCACCTTCCACCTCTACGCCCGCTGCCCCCACCAGGCCGTCCACGCCGCCCTCCAGGAACTCGCCGACCGCGCCGACCGCGCCTGCGGCCACGCCGCCCGCCTCCGCGAGGAAGCCACCGTCCGCGAGTCACGGTTGTTGGCGGCCCTGCCCGTGCGCGTCACCTCCCGCGACCTCGCACCCGAACTCGTCGACGGCCGCGAAGCCTACGAAGTCCCCCTGCTCCGATTCCAGCTCGCCCAGACCGAAGTCCGCGAACTCCTCATGGGCCGGCAGCTCTACGGCAACCCGGCCCTCGCCCTCCGCGAGCTCTACCAGAACGCCCTGGACGCCTGCCGCTACCGCGCCATGCGCCACCGCTACCTCGACCACCAGGGCCGTCCCGCCGCCCCCTGGGAGGGCCGCATCCTCATCCGGCAGGGCGAGGACGAACGCGGCCGGTACGTGGAATGCGTGGACAACGGCGTCGGCATGGGCCTCGAACAACTCACCGGCACCTTCACCCGCGCCGGCAGCCGCTTCGAGACCTCCCGCGCCTTCCGCAAGGAACAGGCCGCCTGGCTGCGCGCCGACCCGTCCTTCCGGCTCTACCCCAACAGCCGTTTCGGCATCGGGGTGTTCAGCTACTTCATGCTCGCCGACGAAATGACCCTGACCACCCGCGCCACCGGCCCCGACGGCCTCCCGGCCCCCGAAGCCCTCTCCGTGGAGATCCCCAGCAGCGGCAGCCTCTTCCGCATCCACCACGACGCCGAACCGGGCGCCCTCCCGGCGGGCGGCACGAGGGTCCGCCTGTACCTCAGGAAGGACCCGGAACTGGCGGACCTGGACTGCGCGAAGGAGCTCCGGGAGGTCCTGAAAGTCAGCGACTTCCACGTGGAGGCCCGCTCGGGGAAGGAGAGGGCGCTCTGGAGGCCCGGGGTGCTCGGGGCGATCGGCTCGACCGAGTACGGGGACTGGCTGGAGGCCGTGCCCGGCACGGTGTGGTGGACGTCGGGCGATGGGGCCGTGCTGTGTGACGGCATCACCACGGACCGGACGACCCACGGGTACGTACTGAACCTGGCGGGCGAGCACGCGGGGGTGCTCAGCGTGAGCCGCAATGAACTCCTCGCACGCGACGAGGAATGGGTGACCGACCGGCTCCGTGCGGGCGCGGTGCACCTGCCCGGATGGCCTTCCCTGTGCATGGAGTGGCTCTGGTCCTTGGAGGACGCCGAGCTCGACGTGGCGCTTGCCCTCCGTCCCGTGCTGCACGGGCAGGGCCTGGAGGTCCGCTGCCGACGGACGGGACGGGAGGTGCCGCTGGACGAGCTCGGATGGTTCGGCCTGGACCGGCGGATCCTGGAGACGTCCGGGCCGCCGGCGGGTGGGGCGATCGCCATGATGTTCGATCCCTGGCGGCGGGCCTCCCACCGTGTGTCGCGGGAAGGGGCCACTTCACCGG
Organism: Streptomyces sp. NPDC097619; assembly: GCF_040302735.1. NCBI lineage: Bacteria > Bacillati > Actinomycetota > Actinomycetes > Kitasatosporales > Streptomycetaceae > Streptomyces > Streptomyces sp. NPDC097619. The sequence continues at coordinate 7,322 of NZ_JBEOSD010000113.1, forward strand.
CCTCCTTCGTCGGATACCCGGTGCCCGAACCGGGAGACGCGCGCCTCTACGACGAACGCCTCACCGACTTCCTGGGAGCGACGGGCGAGGTCGCCGGTATGACCCCACACGAGGTGACCCGGCGGCGACGGCGGTACCGGATCGTGCACCCCCGCCTCGGGGCGTCACTCACGGTGGGCGACGGTCCCTCCCGGCGCGTGCGCCAAGGACTGCCCCGTCGTTCACGGCTGGACGACGTCCCCTTGGACGCGCTGTGGGCGAAAGCGCGGTCGGACCGAACGTCCGAGGTGCCGCCGCACCACCGGGGCCACGTCTGCACGAGCGAGGAGATCGGCCTGCTCTACTCCGGCGATTCCCACTGGCCGATCCGTCAGCCGTGGGAGGTCTGCGCGGTGGCGGAGCGGCACGGGGTTCCGGCTGCCGAGGTCCTGGCCACGGTGGACCGGTTCGCCTGGCTGGGCTGGACGACGGCCGGTGCGGACGAGGTCAAGGCGTGGGAGGAGCTGGCACCCGACCGGAAGGCCCTCGTCCTGGCCTTCACGGACCGCAGCGTCGAGCTCACGTGGTGGGCCGTGGTCGCCTACGCGGCCCGCCTGCGGATCACCTTGGAGCAGGCCGAGACCGATGTCGCGCAATGGGTGGTGAGCCTGGGCCTGACGCTCGCCGACAGGCCCGGGCCCGTCATCGACGACGCCGTACCGGAGCCGGGGGTGCACGAAGCCCTCATGGGGCTGTTCGCCACGGGGTGGGGGAGCGTCCTGACCGGGGGAACGCAGTACGAGCCGTCCCGACTGCTGATGCCGCAGGAATACCACGCGCTGTTCGCGCGGCTGTCCGGCGTCGGTCTGACTCCGGTCTTCAGGCCCGATCTCGCGCAGGAGTGCGCGGATCTCCCCCTCCGCACGGCCGCGGTGCTGACAGGGAGCACGGACCGGAAGGCGATTCCCCGCACCACGACCTCCGACGTGCTGTTCTCGGCTGCGGCAGAGCTCGGCGAACCGCTCGGGCAGATGTGGGAGCTCGCCGAGAGCTGCGCGGACCGGTTCGCCCTCCCGGTTCCGGAGCTCCCCGCCGGACTGGCCGACGTCCGCCCCGTCACGGCGGAACGCGACGCGCTCGTCGACCTCGATCACGCGAGGCCCGTGACCGGTTCCTGGCATCCCGTGGGACCGTGGAAACTGGCCGTCTTCGCGCGTGGCCTCGCTCTCGCGCCGGCCGTCGCGTACCAAAGGCTCGTTCGCTACGTCCCCCTCGGCGCGCGCGTACCCGCCCTCGGCTCCGAGCAGGTGGGCGCGCTGCCCCCGGAGGTTCCCGACGCGCGGACTCTGCTCGCCCTCGACAGCGAGTACCGGGTCACCGGGGAGTCCGAGCCGTTCACCGCGCTCGATCTGCTCGGCATCGCCGGGCGGCTCGGGGAGACGGTGCGGGAGACCTGGGCCCGGATCGAGCCGTACGTGCCCTTGATGCCCGTGCCGCCACAGGTGCCCGCGGCCCCCGACGTGTTGCCGTTGTGGCAGGACTTCGCGCTGCTGACCCGGCACCTGGACGGGCACCCGCCCGCCGTGAAGGGGCGGGTCACCGCCGAGCACGTGGCCTTCGCCGCCGACGGGGTCGACGCCACGCCGGCCTGGGTGTGGGAGCGGCTGCGGCACTACGCGGAGATGTTCGGACTCGACCTGCAGGAGGCACCCCCCGCATGAGCACCAGTGGCGCCTGGCCCGCCCCGGCCCCCGTACCCGCCGATCCGGCCCCGACCTCGCGGGCCCATGACTTCGCCGTCCCCTACGTGGAGCGGGACCTCGGCACCGTCGTGGCCGTCTTCGCCCAGGCGCACCACGCCGCGGGCGTCACCGTGTCGGGGGAGTGCCCCGGCTGCCACGGGCTCACGAGGACCGATCACCCCTTCGGTCTGCCCGGCCCCGAGGCCGACCCCGGCAGCGGGCCGAAGGGACTGCGGGAGCTGCTCCGCCGGTTCGGCGGGGGCGGCGGCGAGCCGGAACCTGACAGCGCGGAGGACGTCCTGGCCACGGAGCCGCTGTTCTGCGAGTGCGGGTACGCCCACCCCGGGCAGCCCGCCGACCCGGTGTTCATCGGCTGCGGTGCGAGCTGGCGGGTCGCGCCCCCGCAGGCCCCCGTCTCCTCACCGGCCCCCGCCCCCGCACAGGAACCCGCCTCGGTACCCCACCCGAGCGCCGGCGGCTCCCCGTGACCGCCGCCGACGACCGGTACTGGGCCGTTCTCGCCCGGCAGTTGAAGCACGCGCAGCTCGCGGGGGCCCGGCGGCAGGCCGAGGGGTGGCGGGCCGGGCTCTCGGGGTTGACCGGGTTGTTGGCCGTGCTCGTGGTCCTCAAGGGCCGGGACAGCCTGGACGGTCTGCCCGACGGGGCCCGGCTGCTGGCCGGTTGCCTGGTCGGGGCCGCGTTCCTGCTGCTGCTCACCGGTACGGTCCTGGCGGTGCGGGCCGCCCACGGCCGCCCGGGGGAGCGGATCCTCCTGACCGGCGGACGGCTGCGCGCCTGGACGGAGGGCGAGGTGGCGCGGGTGGGCCGCCGGCTGCGCGAGGCCGCCTGGTGCTGTCTGGTCGGTGTCCTGCTGGCCGCGGCGGCCGTGGTGGTGGCGTGGACGACCACGACGGACCCGCCCGGGACGCTGGTCCGGGTGGTGACGCCCGCCGTCACGGTCTGCGGGGAACTCGTCGGCGCGGACCCCGCCTCCGTGAGTCTGTGGACCGGCACGGGGGACCACCGGACCCTGCGGACCGTGCCCGCGGGCACGGTGACTCCCGTCCGGGCCTGCCCGGCCCCCTGACCGGTCCGGCGCGCCGACCGAGGCGGGCGGCCCCGCGGGCCCCTGTCTGGGTGGGCCCGCAGGGCCGCCCCGGGGCCCCGGCCCGTCAGGGATCCGGGGCCCCCGGCCACTCCGGTACCCGCCGCGGCTCCGCCGGAACCGGCCGGTCCGTGACGATCCGGCCGGACCGCCGCCGCGGTACCGGAGAGCGGGTGGTGACGGTGTCGGAGCGGGGGACGAGGTCGCCGACGCGCGTCAGCCGGAGGCGCGGTCAGCGGGAGGGGCTGACCTGGACCGTGGTGACGGCGCCGCCCGCGGCCTCCTTGACGACCTCGATGCGGGTCCCGGTGTCCGGCACCTTCACCCCGACCTGCGGCAGCTCGGGGTTCCAGTACACGCCCTTGCGGTCGTCGAAGACGGGCACGCCCGCCCGCTCCGGCACCAGCACCGGCACTCCGTTGCGGTGGAACACCAACTCCTTGCTCGCGGCCCGCGAGAAGGTCGCGTCGAAGGTCTGCGCCCGCGCGTTGAGGAGGGTGCCGTCGGTGTGGCGCAGGGCCTCCGGCCGTGCGTCCACCGGCAGCAGCATGCCCGCGCCCGGGTGCGCCTTCGTGGTGTTGTCGCTGTACGCGGTGTCCCACAGCCAGATCAGCACGCCCGGCTGGTACGGGTAGAACTCGACGGTGTCCTTGCGGGCCGGGTCGGAGCCCCAACCGAAGTTGTACGGGCCCGTCTTGAGGTAGGAGCCGTAGCCGACGTAGCGGCGGTTCTCCACCAGGTAGGCCCGCGGGTGCTCGGCGATGCCGGTGCGGCCCTCGGTGCGGGACCACTTCACGGCGGTCCAGCCGTTCGCGCCCTGCTCGGCACCGTCCCGCAGGAGCTCCCGGCCGTCCGCGCTGATCCGCAGGGCGTCGAAGGTGACGCCCTTGCCGTGGGTGTTGCTGTCGGAGGTGACGCGCAGCCGCAGCTGCACGGAACCGCCCGCGAACCGGTCCAGCGGCACCGACAGTTCGGTCCAGCCGGCGGAGGTGCCGGACACGCCCTTCGCGGGTATGGCGGCGCCGCCGACGGTGCCGGGGAGGGACGTCCAGGTACGGCCCGCGTCGGTGGAGGACTCCACCGTGAGGAAGTCGAAGTCCTGCTCGATGTCGTACCAGAGGCGGGCGTCGAGCCGGGCTCCGGAGCCCGCCGCGACCCCGGTGAGATCCACGGTGCGGGTGAGGGTGTTCTCCATGAAGTCGCCGGTGCCGCTCCACCACTGGCTGCCGCCCTCGTACGGGTCGGTCAGGTCGGTGCGCTTCACGGACGGCGGCAGGTGCACCAGGAGCGCCTGCGGGTCCTCGGTGTTGTAACCGGAGACGCCGAGCACGGCGCGGGTCCTGCGGCCCGCGTCGGCCTCCGTGTACTCCAGCCAGCCCAGCTGGAGCTTGCTCCAGGCGTCCAGGTCCCCGGGGAAGTCGCCGGTGGTGTTGCGGCCCTTGGCCAGGTAGGAACCGGCCGACATCAGGGACCAGTAGTTGACGCTGTTGTCGCCGTCGGAGCTGTACAGGTCGGGCAGGCCCAGATCGTGGCCGAACTCGTGGGCGAACAGGCCCACTCCGCTGTTCTCCCCGCCCGTGAGGTAGTCGCCCGCCCAGATCCCGGAGTCGCCGACCTGGGTGCCGCCCGCCTTGTTGCCCTCCGGACCGGCGGTGCCCGCCTGGTTCCAGTAGGCGAACCAGCGGTGCGCCCACACGGCGTCCGTGCCCTGCGCGCCGCCGCCCCAGGTCTGGTCCTTGCCGGCGTGCACCACCATCAGGTGGTCGATGTAGCCGTCGGGCTCGTCGAAGTTCCCGTCCCGGTCGGCGTCGTAGCGGTCCCACACGTCGTACTCGGCGAGCTGCGCCTTGATCTCCGCGGGGGTGCGGCCCTTGGCCCGCTCACCGTGGTACCAGGCGTTGGAGGCGTCGCGGATCATGTCCCAGTTGGTGCGGCACTGGCCGGACTCGGAGCAGTTGTCCGTGCCGTAGCGGGCCTCGTTCCAGGGCAGCCGCACCCAGTCGGTGACGTGCCCGTCCATGTCGTAGCGGCCCGAGGACTGGAGCCGGTAGTAGTTGCGCAGGCTGACCGCGCCGGGGTCCGCGGAGAAGAACTGCTTCTGGTAGTACGAGCGGTCGAAGTCCTTGCGCCAGACCGTGTGGTTGTCGGCCTTGGCGGGCTTGCCGATGGTGTTGTGGCGCGGGCCCGGGGTGCCGCCGAACCGCGGCTTGCCCTCGAACATCGTGGTGTCGTCCACCTGGTCGCCGAACTCGGCCAGGATGACGAAGATCTTGTCCTTGCGCTCCTGGGCCAGCTCCACGTACCGCTTGCCGATCTTCACCTGGCGGGGGAGGGTGCCGTCCGCGCCGGCCTTCACCCGGCCCGAGGCCACCTGTTCCAGGGCCTGCTTGCGCAGGGCCAGGCGCTGGAGTTCCTGGGGTGCGGGCGGCGGGGACTCGGCCTGACGGGGGCCGGATGCCGCGGGGGCGGGGGGAGCGGGGGCCGCCTGCGGGGCGGCGAGCGCGGGGGCGGCGATCAGGGCGAAGGTTATCGCCGCTCCTGCCGCGATGAGTCTGCGCAAGGTACGTGTCCTTTCGAACCGTGGACGGTCGAGCGCAGGTAATATTTCACATGTGACAGGTCATGAATAGGTGTGCGGTGTGACATTCCACATTGCGATGTGAAGGTGCACACCCTCCTCCTGCCCGGAGCCCCCCCGCCGGGTGGGCCTCAGCCCACCCGCACCTCCACCGAGTGATAGCCCGTGGCCCCGTCGGGCAACGTGCCCTGACGCCGCTCCGTCTGGAAACGTCCCGTGCCGTCGGCGGCCCGAACCTCCAGCCGGTGCCGGCCGGTCTCCGCCGGCCATTCCCACACCCACTGCCGCCAGGTGTCCACCCCGTCCGCGGCCGCCAACCGGGCCTCCTGCCAGGGCCCGCCGTCCACCCGCACCTCGACCCGCGAGATCCCCCGGTGCTGCGCCCAGGCCACTCCCGCCACCGCCACCCGACCCGCTTCCGGCACCCGCCCGAAGGACCGTGGGGTGTCGATCCGGGACTGCGTCTTCACGGCCGCCCGCGCCGCCCACCCGCGCCGCACCCAGTACGCGTCGTACGCGTCGAACCGCGTCAGCCGCAGCTCCGTCAGCCACTTGCAGGCGGACACGTACCCGTACAGCCCCGGTACCACCATCCGCACCGGGAATCCGTGGGCGAAGGGCAGGGGTTCGCCGTTCATCCCCACCGCGAGCAGGGCGTCCCGGCCGTCCATCACCGTCTCCACCGGGGTGCCGATGGTCATCCCGTCCACCGACCGCGCCACCAACTGGTCGGCCGGGCCGCCCCGCGACGGCGGCTCGACCCCCGCCTCCCGCAACAGGTCCGCCAACGGCACCCCCAGCCAGCGGGCGTTCCCCACGTACGGTCCGCCGACCTCGTTGGACACGCAGGCCAGGGTGACGTCCCGGGCCACCAGGCCCCGGGCCAGCAGCCCCCGGTAGTCCAGGGTCAACGGTCGGGCCACTCCCTCCCCGTGGATCCGGAGCCGCCAGCCCTCGGCCCGCAGGTGCGGCACCGCCAGGGCCGTGTCCACCCGGTAGAACTCGCGGTTCGGGGTGAAGAACGGCCCCAGCCCGGGCACCCGCAGCTCCGTTCCGGCGGGGAGCGGCGGCGCCGGCGAGACCGGTGCGGGCAGCCGCAGCGCCTGCCGGGCCGCCTCGGCCTCCGCGCTGCCCGAGGCGTTGACCTGACGCCCGATCAGCCCGCCGAGCCCCGACAGCACGGCGGTTCCGGCCGCGAGCTGTACGAACCTCCGCCGGTCCGAGGGGGAACCGGCCCCCCGCTCCGGATGCCCCGCCCGGACCCGCACCGCCAACAGGTACAGCACCGCCGCGGCCACCAGACCCGCCACGACCGACGGCACCGCGTCCCGCCCCGCCCCCTCCGGGCGGGACACCGCCGCCACCGCTCCCACCAGGCCGAAGGCCAGGGCCAACGCCGCCCCGACCCCCGGCCGCCGGACCGCGAGCACCCCCGCCGCCGCCGCGCAACCGGCCAGCACCAGGAGCACCCCCAGTTGCAGGACGAGCTTGTCGGAGCTGCCGAACACCCGGATCGCCCAGTCCTTGACCGCCGCCGGGGTCGCGTCGATGACCGCCCCGCCCACCGCCCGCACCGGACCCGACTCGGGCCGCAGCACCGCCGAGGCCAGCTCGGCCAGACACAAGCCCGCGAAGGCCGCGACCAGTCCGCACACCGCGCCCAGCCGCGTCCGCGCGGCCCGCCGACCGGAGTCGGGCGGGAGACCACCGGAGAGCGAGCCTCCGCCGCCCGCCCCCGCGCCGCCGCCCGAACCTCCGCCCCGCACACTCCCCGCGCCCGTACCGCCCGTCGCCCGGGCGCGTTCCTCAGCCATGCGGCACTCCCTCCGGCCCCGAACCCGGCCCGGAACCCGGACCCGGACCCGACTCCCGCGTCGACCCCGATCCGGGGCCGTGCCGGAGCCGCGCATCCGACGGGTCCACGCCCTCGGGGCCCGCGACGGCTCGGCCGCCGGATCCCGTCCCGGGCAGGGGACGCCGCTTGCGGAGCCCTATGATCCCCCCGATGTCGCCGAGGAGGCCGCGCTCCGTCCTGCCCGCGCGAGCGGCCTCCCGCAGCTCCTCCGCGCGCGCCGCCGTCCCCTCGGCGCCCTCCGTCCCCGCACGCTGACCGGGCACGTCCGCCATTGCTGCTCCCCTCCGGCGGCCCCGCCGCCCGGCTCGGTGTCCGGGACAGTGAAACCCTCCCCGGCCCCCACCTCCCGCACAGGACACGGAAGTTCCCACGGGCGGGTGAAGCAGGTGATCACATGACGGCACCCCCGGCGGAACACCCGGTGTCCGGAGCGGGGCGCGGACGCGGTCCCCGGAGGGAGGGAGGGAGGGGGAGGGAGGAGGCGGGCCCGGGCACCGCCGCGCCCCCGCTGCCGTCACACCGGCAGGGCCCAGGCCTGCCGGGTGAAGTGGTAGCCGCAGCTACGGGCCCGCAGCGGGTCGGCCGCCGCGGGCGGGGCCTCCAGGCAGAGCCGGGTGCCCTGGACGCGCAGGGTGCGGTCCGCCGCCCACTGCCAGCGCTGGCCCGCCACTCGGGCCGGATCGCAGGCGGCCAGCGACACCGCCGCGGCCGTGCTCCCGGCTCCGGCCGTCAGGCACCGGCCGCCCAGCCGGACCGTGCCGTCCGCGGGGCGGGTCCACCGCTGGTCCGCCGCCCCCGTGCAGGTCCCCATCACCACGGCCGCGGGACCCGCCGAACTCACCCCGTCCGCACAGCGCATGGCCTCGCCGGTCACCTGGCCGGTGGGCACGGCCGCCGCGCAGCCCTGCGGGGTGAGCCGCCACACGGCCGTCCCGTGCGCGGGCACCGTCGCCGTCAGCGGACCGGAGGTGGTGGCGGCCGTACCGGTCCACAGGTCGCGGGCCGAGACCCGGCAGCCCGGCAGTCCGATCCGGTCCAGGGACACGCTGACCTGCCGCGCCGCGCCCGTCCGGTTCAGCACGGCCACCGCCCGGTCAGCGCCCGCCAGGGGGCGGGCCAGCACGTCCGTGCTGCCGTCCGTGGCGACCACGGCCGCCTGTTGCCCCAGCGGATCCTGGTCCACCTCGATCAGCCGGGTGTTGCCCAGGGCCGCGAGCCCGGCCGGGGTCAACTTCCCCACGTCGGAGGAGAGGATCATCGGCGCCGCCATCATCGCCCACAGCGCCACCTGCGTCCGGGACTCCTCGGCCGTCAGCCCCGGAGCCCCCGCGATCAGGAAATCGGGGTCGTTCCAACGGCCGGGCGCCGCGTACCGGCCCAGCCAGCGGTTGTACCCGTAGTTGCCGAGCACCGAGGCCCACCGCGAGGCGCCCGGTGTCGACGGCTGGTACACCTGCACGTCCCGGCCCTCCCGCCACAGGTGCGAGGTCCCGGAGGTCCAGCCGAGCACGGCGAACCAGGTCGGGCTGCCCCACTCGCCGTTCTGGAAGTACGCGGGAGCCGAGGCCGAGAACACGATGTCGCGCCCGCTCTCCCGCAGCGCCTTCGCCGCCGCCCGGTAGGCGTCCCGGTACGCGGCCTCCTTGGTCTTGGTCGGCGGGATCCACATGTTGCAGCCGTCCATCTTCAGGTAGTCCACGCCCCAGGACGCGAACAGCGCGGCGTCCTGGACGAAGTGGTCCCTGCCGCCACCCTGGGGCCTCCCGCTCCCCGGGAACTTCTCGCAGGTCAGCGCCCCGGCGTCCTGGTACATCCCGAACTTCAGCCCCTTGCCGTGCAGGTACCGCCCCAGCCAGGCCATGCCGCGCGGGAACTTCACCGGATCGGCGACCAGGTTCCCGTTCCCGTCCCGGCTCCGCTTCAGCCAGCAGTCGTCCACCGTCACCGTGTCGTAGCCCTTGGCGGCGAGCCCGGTACGGACCAGCGCGTCGGCGGTGTCGACGACCGTCTTCTCGTCGATGCGGCACATGTAGTGCGCCCAGTTGTTCCAGCCCATGGGAGGCGTGGCGGCGAGCCCGGCCGCCGCGCCACCCGGCCCGGCGGCCGCGACCTGCGGGTGTGCCGCCCGAGGCCCGGTGGGGGCGGTGCCGGCGGCGGAGCGGCGATCGGTGGACTCGGGGGCGGAGGCCGCGGACGAGGCGACGGGGGGTGAGTTGAGCGCGGCCACGAGGGCGGCGGCCATCAGGCAGCCGCGGACGGTACGGGGGCGTGGGGACACGGTGACTCCTCGCTGCACGGGGTGCGTACTGACGGAACGTCAGAGGGGTGGGGGGTCAGGTGACGCCAAGTCACTGCCCCTCAGGTATGCCCGCTTCCGGGTGCGGCTGCACGGCGGTCCGGATGCCGTCCGGTGCACACCCGCGAAACATCCGGCATCCCGCGCTCACCTCGATCGTCGGCGGAGGCGAAACCCGGCCCCGCCGGCGTTCGCGGCGCGGGGGTACGGGGCGGAGCCCCCGAGGGCGAGGACCGGGGCGGAGCTCCGGGGTCGGGCAGGGGCGGGGAGGGGAAGGGGCCCGAGCGGCGGACCGGCCCGGATCGGCCCCGGCCCGGCTCGCCCCGGCATCGGCTCGGTCCACCCCAAGGTGATACGCCGTACGATACGCTGTATCTCATGCCCAGGACCTCCCCCGCCCTGCACCGCGCCACCCCCGAGGCCATCGCCGAGTCCGCCCTCGCCCTCGTCGACGAGTCGGGCCCCCAGGCCCTCAGCTTCCGGACCCTCGCGGAGCGCCTCGGCGTCTCGCACGCCACCGTGCAGCGCCGGTGCACGGACCTCGCCGGGCTGCTCGACCTCTGCACCGACCACTTGGCCGCCCGGCTCCCCGAGGTCCCGGCCGGCACCGACTGGGCCACCGGTACCGAGCTCCGCTTCACCGCGCTCTACCGCGAACTGACCGCCCACCCGGGCCTGCTGCTGCTCCGCGGCAGCCGACCCTGGCTCGGCCGGAACCTGCTGGCCCGACTGGTGGAGCCGGCCCTCGCCGCGAACCTCGCCGTCGGCATGGACCCCACCCGCGCCATGGCCGTGTACCGGCAGATGTACCTCCTCACCCTCGGCAGCGCGGCCTTCGTGGACCACCGCGACCCGGCCGCCGTCACCGCCGCCTCCCGGGCGGCCCTCGCGGCCCTGGATCCGGAGCTGTTCCCGGTCCTGGCCGGCCACACCGAGGCCCTGCTGCCGCCGCTGACCGACCACGAGGTCTTCCGCGAGGCCCTGCGCACCCTCATCCGGGCCGCCCGCCCCTGAGCCTCCCCGTCCCCGCATCCGCACCCGTCCACGACACGAGGAGCACGACGTGACCCAGCAGCTCGACTACGCGCTCGTCCAGGACGCCGCCGCCCGCATCGCGGGCCGCGTCCGGCCGGTGGCCGTCGCCCCCGCCGGCCCCGGCACCTGGTTCGCACTGGAACACCTCCAGCACACCGGCAGCTTCAAGGCCCGCGGCGCCCGGAACTTCCTCGCCGCCCACCGCGAGGCCGGCGGTCTGCCCGCCGCCGGGGTCACCATCGCCTCCGGCGGCAACGCCGGACTGGCCTGCGCCTGGGCGGCCCGCGCCGAGGGGATACCCGCCACCGTGTTCCTCCCCGAGACCGCCCCCGCGGTCAAGGTCAAGCGCCTCGCCTCCTACGGGGCCGAGGTCCGGCTGCACGGCTCCGGCTACGCCGAGGCCGTGGAAGCCTGCCGCGCGCACGCCGCGGACAGCGGGGCGCTGCTCAGCCACGCCTATGACCATCCGCTCGTCGCCGCGGGAGCGGGCACCCTGCTCGACGAGATCCGGGCGGCCCTGCCGGAGTTGGACGCGGTGGTGGTGTCGGTCGGCGGCGGCGGACTGTTCGCGGGGGTGGCGGCGGCGGCCCGCGCCCACGGGGTGAGGGTCGTCGCGGTGGAGCCGGAGAACTGCCGGTCCCTGCACGCGGCCCTCGAAGCGGACCGCCCGGTGGACGTGGCGGTGTCCTCGGTGGCCGCGGACGCGCTCGGCGCTTCCCGGGTCTCGGCCGACGCCCTCGCGGCCGCGAAGGACCCGGGCGTCACCCCGGTCCTGGTACCGGACGAGGCGGTGGTCCGCGCCCGCCTGGCCCTGTGGGAGGAGCACCGGCTCGTGGTCGAACACGCGGCGGCCACCGCCTGGGCGGCGGTCGCCGGATCCCCGGGGGTCCACGGGGAGCGCACCGCCGTGGTGCTCTGCGGGGCCAACACCGATCCCGCCGACCTGAGCTGACGGTCCCTCCCTCCGCCCCTCCGTCCTCGCCCCGGGAGTTCCTTCCGGCGGTCCCCTCGGCCGGGACCCGCCGGCGCCCGCGACGAAGGTCGTGGCCGCTCGCGACTTTCGAGGACAGTGCCGGGCACCTCCCTCCTGCGAGGCTCGGTACCGTCCGCGCCGCACACCCGCGACGCGGACGGTACGCGCGGGTCGGCAGACCGGCACGAGGAGAGGAACGGCAGTGGCGGAGCGGCGGAACGGATGCCTGATCGGTTGTGCGGTGGCCGGGGTGATCGGGTTGGGGCTCCTGGCCGCGCTGGGCTTCGGGCTCTTCAAGCTCGTGGGCGCGGCCGAGCAGACCCTCCTCGACCAGAAGGTGTACGAGGCCGTGTCCGTGGGCGAGTCGGAGCGGGCGGTGCGTGACCGGCTCCCCGAGGGCGGCACCTTCATCGAGGGGGCGCTCAAGGACGGCGGCCCGGCGCAGCCGGCCGGTACCACCTGCGCCTGGTACATAGCCGACGGCACGGACGGCGGCGACGAGGTGTTCCGCTTCTGCTTCCGGGACGGCAAGCTCGCGGAGAAGGTCCGCTACGCGATGAAGTGACGGCAGGGCCCGGCGGCGAGAGCCGCCGGGCCCGCTCTCGTCAGGTGGGCAGTTCGCCCAGGGCGCTCCCGCGAACCCACTCCGACCAGGATATGTTCCAGTCGCCGTAGCCGTTGCCGAAGCGGTCCATCGGCTTGCCGGAGGAGCCGACCGCCTTGATCACGTCGCCCTTGCGGCTGAGCCGGTACAGCCATTCCGCGTCCGCCTCGGACATCCCGATGCAGCCGTGGCTGACGTTCCGCTTGCCGAAGGCTTCGGCGTTGTCGGGCGCGGCGTGGACGTACTCGCCGCTGACGGTCTCGCGCATGCTCCAGCGGTAGCGGTCGTAGAACCCGTCGGGGCTGGTGCGGGGGATGCCGATGGTGAGCGAGTCCATCAGGACGGTGCCGTCCTTGCTGAGGACGGTTTTGATCCCGTCGCGGGTGCGGAAGCGTTCCTCGCCGCCGCTGACGGGGATGGTGCGCAGGGTGCGGCCGTTGCGGACGACGGTCATGGTGTGGGCCGAGAGGTCCACGGTGCTGACCATCGCGTCACCGATGGTGAAGCGGAGCCTGCGGTCGCCGACGGCGGCGGTGCGGTCGTCCAGTCGGACCCCGTCGAGTCGGGCGTCCAGCTCGACGCGGGTGCCCCGGGGCCAGAACTCCCGGGGGCGGAAGTGCAGGTGGGTGGCGCCCTTGGCCTCGGCCCAGTGCCAGGCTCCGGTGACCCCGGTGGAGGTGGAGATCCGGAGCCGACCCTCGATGCCGGCGCGGAGGGCGGGGTCGACCTTCTGGTGGGGGAAGACCAGGGAGACGGGCTGCCCGACCCCGACGGTCTCGCCGTTCTCGGGGGCGAGCGTCGGCCGGACCCGGCGGGCGGCGTCGGTGAGCATCCGTGCGGGGGGCGGGGTGGCGGAGGTCGCCGGCGCGGCGGGGGTGCCGGAGGGGGTCCGGGCGGCGTCGTGCGGCGTGGTCGACGCGGAGGGCGCGGACGGCGGGGCCGACGAGGCGGCGGCCGCGGCCCCGGCGATCCGATCGCTGTCGGACTCCGCCAGGCCGCAGCCGGTGGTGAGGACGGCGGCCGTCAGGGCCAGGGCGGTGCCGGGCAGCAGGTGGACGCGGGCGGGCCGGCGGGAGCCCCCGGTGCGGGCACGGTCGGACCGGGAACGGGTGGAGAAAACGGGCATCCCATCATTCTTTGCCCTCTCTTGACCCGTGAGGCGCGCCACAGGTCCCGGGGTCGAGGGCCGAAAGTCCCGTGCCGTTCCGGGCTCGGCGGCGTCACCGGCCCCTCCTCGCACTTATGCACCTAGTTGCAAAACCCTGGCCGGCTCGCTACAACAAGGGGGACCGCACCGCGCGAGGAGGCGCCCCCCATGAGCCAGTACCCGCACCTGCTGAGCCCCCTGGACCTGGGGTTCACCACCCTTCCCAACCGGGTGGTCATGGGTTCGATGCACACCGGTCTGGAGGAGGCCCCGCAGGGCTTCGAGCGCCTGGCCGCCTTCTACGCGGAGCGGGCCCGAGGCGGCGCCGGCCTCATCGTCACCGGCGGCATCGCCCCCAACGACCGGGGCCGCCCCTTCGAGGGCGGGTCCCGCCTGACCACCGCCGCGGAGGCCGAGGAGCACCGGGCCATCACCTCGGCGGTGCACGCCGAGGGCGGGAAGATCGCCATGCAGATCCTGCACTTCGGCCGGTACGCCTACCACGCCGACCTGGTCGCGCCCTCCGCGCTGCAGGCCCCCATCAGCCCCTTCGTGCCGCACGAGCTGAGCGACGACGAGGTCGAGGAGACCATCGAGGACTTCGTCCGGGCCGCCCGGCTGGCCCGCGCCGCCGGATACGACGGCGTGGAGATCATGGGCTCCGAGGGCTACCTGATCAACGAGTTCATCGCCGCCGCGACGAACCACCGCGAGGACCGCTGGGGCGGCTCCTACGAGAACCGGGTGCGCTTCCCCCTGGAGATCGTCCGCCGGACCCGCGAGGCGGTGGGCGAGGACTTCATCATCATCTACCGGCTCTCGATGCTGGACCTGGTGCCCGGCGGCTCCTCCCTGGAGGAGGTGGTCTCCCTCGCCAAGCAGATCGAGACGGCCGGCGCCACGATCATCAACACCGGCATCGGCTGGCACGAGGCCCGGATCCCGACCATCGCCACCTCCGTGCCGCGCGGCGCCTACACCTGGGTGACCCGCAAGCTGATGGGTGCCGTGACCGTGCCGCTGGTCACCAGCAACCGCATCAACACCCCGGAACTGGCCGAGGAGATCCTCGCCGACGGCCGCGCCGACCTGATCTCGATGGCCCGCCCCTTCCTCGCGGACCCGGCGTTCGTCGCCAAGGCCGCTGCGGGCCGCCCCGAGGCCATCAACACCTGCATCGGCTGCAACCAGGCGTGCCTGGACCACACCTTCAGCGGCCGGATCACCTCCTGCCTGGTCAATCCGCGGGCCTGCCACGAGACCGAGCTGACCCTCGCCCCCACCCGCCTGAGGAAGCGGGTCGCCGTGGTCGGCGCCGGCCCCGCCGGCCTGGCCTGCGCGGTGTCCGCCGCCGAACGCGGCCACGAGGTCACCCTGTTCGAGGCCGCCGGGCACATCGGCGGGCAGCTCGACGTGGCCCGCCGGATCCCCGGCAAGGAGGAGTTCGAGGAGACCATCCGCTACTTCGGCACCCAGCTCACCGAACACGGCGTCGACCTCCGCCTGAACACCCCCGCCGACCTCGACGCGCTGCGCGACTACGACGAGGTGGTCCTCGCCACCGGCGTCACCCCCCGCGTCCCGGAGATCCCCGGCGTGGACCACCCCCACGTGGTCGACTACCTCGCCGTCCTGCGCGACGGCGCCCCCGTCGGCGGGCGCGTGGCCGTGGTCGGCGCCGGCGGCATCGGCTTCGACGTGGCCGAGTACCTCACCGACAGCGGCGAGGGCGCCGCCCAGGACCCCGAGGTCTACTTCCGGCACTGGGGCGTCGACACCGACTACGCCGCCCGCGGCGGACTCGGCACCCCCGAGCGCCCCGCCACCCCCCGGTCCGTGACCCTGCTCCAGCGCAAGGCCGGCAAGCTCGGCAAGGGCCTGGGCACCACCACCGGCTGGATCCACCGCGCCGAGATCCGGCACCGCGGGGTCGCCACCGTCGCCGGCGCGACCTACGAGCGCATCGACGACGAGGGCCTGCACATCACCGTGGACGGCGAGGCCCGCCTGGTGCCCGCGGACACCGTCGTCCTGTGCACCGGCCAGGAGCCCCGCCGCGACCTCTTCGAGGAGCTGGCCGCGGCCGGGATCACCGCCCACCTGATCGGTGGCGCCGACGTGGCCGCCGAACTCGACGCCAAGCGGGCCGTCCGCCAGGGCACCGAACTGGCCGCCCGCCTCTGACAGCGGCGGGGGACAGCGCCTCCCCGCACCCGCGCCGCAGGCCGCGAAAGCGGCTCCCGACCGCGCATTGTGGCGGCCCCGCACAGGCCGCCACAATGCGCGGTGTGACGCAGACTCCCGCGCGGCCCGCCGCGCTGACCCCCGCCGACGCCGAGCGCGTCCTCGCCGACAACTTCGCGCCCTGGGTGCTGGACCTGGGCCTCACCGTGACCGAGACCGGCACCGACCACGCCGTGCTCCGGCTGCCCTGGTCCGACCGGCTGGCCCGCGAGGGCGGCGGGCTCTCCGGCCAGGCCATGATGGCCGCCGCCGACACCGCCACCGTCATCGCGATCTCCGCGGCCCGCGGCGGGTACGGCCCCATGACCACGGTGCAGCAGTCCACCAGCTTCCAGCGCCCCGTGATCGGCGCCGACCTGCTCATCGACGTCCGCATCACCAAGCTCGGCAAGCGGATGGCCTTCGCCGACGTCACCCTCACGGCGGAGGGCACCGGCGAACCGGCCGCCCGCGCCTCCACGGTGTACGCCCTCCTCGGCTGAGCCGTCGGCCGCGAGCCGCGAGCCCGACACGCGCACGAGGCACGCGGACCGGCCGCCACCCCCAGGGGTGACGGCCGGTCCGCGTGTGTCGCGCTGCCCCAGGGGGGCCGATCAGATGTCGATCACGCGGTAGGCGATCGTGTAGACCCCGCCGGAGCCCTCCAGCGAGCGGTACTGCACCTCGCCGCCGAACTCGCTGCCCGTGACGAGGGTCGCCCCCAGCTTGTCGTCCCCGCTGGTGGTGTCGTAGTCCCACAGGGTCAGCGTGCGGGCCTGCTGCTTGCCCAGCACCAGCGCGGCGTTGCCGTTGCCGTCCGCGAGCGAGCGGACGTAGTTCGTGCCCATCGTCTGGTACTTGGCACTGCCCGGCCACACCTTGACCTGGTTGCCGTTGGCGTCGGTGACCTTCAGGTACGCCTCGTCGTGGTCGCCCTCGCTGTTCTGGTGGCAGGTCAGCTGGAGCAGCTCGATCCGGACGTGGTCGATCGGCTCGGCCTGCGCGGCACCGGCGAAGCCGGTGAGGCCCCCGAGGGCGAGCAGGGCGGCGCCGGCGAGTCGGATCGTACGGTTCATGGTGGTGGTCCCCCGTGTCCGGGCCGCCGGGCGGAGCCGCGGCGGCCGTGTCTCCCGCCCCCGGTCTCCCCCCGGGGCGGTGTGCCGTTCCCCCGGCACGACCACCACTCTGCCCGCCGGCCCCGCACCCGCTCTACGCGCGTTCCGCTCAGTGGAACGGGCCCCGGGCCGGCCCGGACCGGCTCAGCTCAGCAGGTCCGGCGGGAGGTCCTCGGGGAACGGCGGCGCGTACCGCAGGCCACGGCTGACGGCCGCGCCCGCCTCCGCGGCGGCCCGCGCCACCGGCTCCAACGGCCGGTGCGCCGGCACCACGGCCGCCAGCGCCGCCACCGTCCGCCCGTCCGGTGCCCGCACCGGCAGCGCCACGCAGCTCACCCCCGGCAGTACCGCCTCCCGGTCCAGCACCGGTCCGGGACGCAGCGGCCCGCGCACGGCCAACCCCGCCGCCGTGCCGAGCGGGAAGCCCAGGCCGTTGCGGACCGGCACCGTGGCCTCCGCCTCGCCCGGCACCGAACTCACCGTCAGGGCCCGCTCCTCGTGCAGCACCGTCAGCACCACACTGGCCCCGGTCACGGCGCGCAGCCGGTGCAGGGGCAGCCGGGCGGCGGCCCGCAGTCCCGGATGCGGCTGCCAGGCCTGCCCCAGCCGGTACAGTCCGGCGCCCACCCGGTAGCGGGAGCCGTGCCGTTCCACCGCGCCCAGCGCGCACAACTGCTCCAGGAGCCGGTGCACCGTGGCCTTCGGGACCCCGCAGGCCAGGGCCAGTTCGGTGACCCCCGCCTCGTCGCCCTGCCGGCGCAGGGCCTCCAGCAGGGCGAAGGCCCCTTCCAACACCCCGCGGCCCCGGGCCGTCCCGCCCGCCGCGTCCTGCTCCCGGGCGGGCTCCGCGCCCGCCGCTCCCCGTCCCCGCCGCACGGTCATCTCGGTGCGTCCCCCCGGATCCTCGGCCCGGCCGCGTCCCCCGACGGCACGACCCGGACCGAGCACATGATGACCCCGGCCGCCCGGGAGCACGAAGGATTTCGCGGGCGCGTCCCCGCCCCGGCGCAGGTGACCAGCAGGGTGTACTAGTAGTACACCCCGCTGGTGTGTACTGTCGTTCCATGACGCCGCTCCCTCGTTTCCACCGGCTCCCGGCCGACCGCCGGGAAGCCTTCCTGGCCGCCGCCCGCGCCGAGTTCGCCGCGCAGGGCCCCGACACCGCCTCCTACAACCGGATCATCGAGTCCACCGGGGTCTCCAAGACCGCCGCCTACCAGTACTTCGACGGCCGGGAGGACCTCCTCGGGGCCGTCCTCGCCGACGTGCTCGACCGGCTCCTCGGGGTGCTCGGCCCCTGGCGCCCGGCCGGGGGGCCCGAGGAGTTCTGGGCCCGCCTCGCCGCCGGGGCGGAAGCCCTCGCCGCCCACCTCGCCGCCACCCCCGAGGACCTCGCCCTCGCCGAGGCCGCGGTGGCCCGGGTCGGCGGCGGCGCCTGGCTCGGCTGGTTCGGGGAGCTCGTCGACGACGGCCGCCGCCTCGGCGTCATCCGCACCGGGGTCGACCGGGACCTGCTGGTGGCCGCCACCGCCGCCGTCCTCAAGGCCGCCGACGGCTGGGCCCTCGCCGCCCTCGCCGCCGGCGCCGAACCCCCCAGGCACCAGGTCTGGGAGCTCCTCGCCGCCCTCTGGTCCAGCCCCTCCGCACCCGGCCGGGAGATCTGAGATGCGCGCCGACGTCACCGTGGACTGGGAGATACCGCTCACCCCCGACGGCCTCCTCGGCCGCCTGGAACGCTTCATGGGGCCGGGCAAGTCCCGGGCCGAATCGGCCGTGGAGGCGGCGGGCGGGGTCCTCGCGGCCGCCCTGTTGGCCGCGGGCCTGCTCGGGTCCGCCGCCGCCCGCGACTGGTCCGCCCTCCAGTGGGTGGTCGTGGCCCTCGCCGGCCTGGACCTCATCGGCGGGATCCTCACCAACTCCACCAACGCCGCCAAGCGCTGGTACCACCGCGAGGACCCCGGCGCCCGCCGGGCCCGGCTGCTCTTCGTCTCCGCCCACCTGGGCCACCTGGTCGCCTTCGGCCTGCTGGTCCTCGACGGCGACCTCACCTGGACCCTCGGCAACGCCGCCCTGCTCGCGGGCGCCGCGGCCGCCGTCGAGTTCACCCCCGTGCACCTCACCCGACCGGTGGCCGCGGCCGCCTGGACCTCCGTGGTCCTGGTGAACCTGTTCTGGCTGCCGGTGCCCCCGGCCCTCGCCTGGTTCGCCCCGCTGTTCTTCCTCAAGCTGCTCGTCTGCCACCTGGTCCCGGAGGCGCCGCTGCGGGTGAGGGGCCGTGACTGACCCCGCCGCCCGGATCCGCTCCGGGACCGGCCCCGCCGACTGCGTCCCCGTCCTCGCCGCCGCCTTCGCCCGGGAGCCCGCCACCCGCTGGATCTGCGGGGACGCCCCCCGTACCCGCGCCCGCTGGTTCGCCGCCACCCTCGCCGCCCAAGCGGGCCTGCCCGGCGCCCGCAGCCACCTGCTCACCGGGGCCGACGGCACGCCGATCGCCGCCGCCGTCCTCACCCCGCCGGGGGCCGGCCCCGGCCTGCGGGCCCGCGCGGCCTGGGCCGCCCGGACCCTGGTGGGCTGCGGACCCCGACCCCTGA
Organism: Streptomyces sp. NPDC097619; assembly: GCF_040302735.1. Lineage (NCBI taxonomy): Bacteria > Bacillati > Actinomycetota > Actinomycetes > Kitasatosporales > Streptomycetaceae > Streptomyces > Streptomyces sp. NPDC097619. Next base: position 26,565 of record NZ_JBEOSD010000113.1, read on the forward strand.
CCCGTACCCTCCGCTACCTGGAGGCCACCGAACACCTGCCCCCCGAGGACGCCTGGACCCTGGAGTTCCTCGGGGTGCGCCCGGACCGCGCCGGCCGCGGCGAGGGCGGCGCCCTGCTGCGGCACGTCCTCGCCGACACCCCCGCCGGCGTTCGGCTCACCACCGCCGACCCGGCCAACGTCCCCTTCTACGCCCGGTACGGCTTCACGGTCCGGGCCCGGCCCGCCGTCGGCCACCTCGCCGTCACCGCCATGCACCGGCCCGCCACCGGCTGACCCCCTCCCGCACGGAACCGACGGCATCCGTACCGCGCACCAGGTCCGGGAAGGCCAGGATCACGCGCGAGGGCTCGATGTGGTGCAGCCCGAAGGAGCGCACGCCCGGGGTGTCGA
>NZ_JBEOSD010000114.1:0-26908 GCF_040302735.1 Streptomyces sp. NPDC097619
GACCCGGGCCACCGCCGCCGGCAGCGCCTCCAGGAAGAGGTTGACCTCCTCCGCGGTGGTCCCCGTCGGCAGCGAGACCCGGACGTTGCCCTCCGGACCCCGGCGGGCCGTCCCCGTTCCCCGATGCCTAGGCGTCCCCGTCGGGAGAGCGCGCGGCGGTCCCGGAGGGCACCCGGTCCCCCTCGGGCCGGTCCCGCGCCGGGTCCCGGCCGTCCGTTCCGGCCGGGCCCGAGCCCGGCGTCCCCGCCCCTCCGGACGGGGACGCCGGCGTATCCGGGCGCCCCGGGGGGCCCGAGGTCCGACCGCGCACCCGGGCGGCCACGGCCCGGATCGCACGCACCAACACGGCGGAGCGGGCCGCCAGGATGGGGCTCAGTACGGCCAGGACCAGCACGTAACTCGCGATGAACGGGGCCAACCGGCCGTCCAGGTTCGCGCCGGCCGCCATCGCGGCCAGGATCAGCGCGAACTCCCCGCGCCCCAGCAGCGTCGTCGCGATGTTCGCCGCGGGCTGCGCCCCGTACCCGTACAGGCGGGCCGAGAACAGGCCGGCGGCCACGTTCATCGTCAGGGTCAGCGCCACGGCCACGGCGACCGGACCCGCCACGGAGACCAGGTGCGCCGGATCGATGGCCAGCCCGAAGGCGAAGAAGAAGATGGCGGCGAAGGCGTCCCGGAGCGGATGCACCAGCTCCCGGATCCGCGGACCGGAGGGTGTGCCGGCGAGGATCAGGCCCACCATGAACGCGCCGATCGCGTCCACCACACCGAGGAGTTCGGAGATCCCGGCCACGAGGATCGCGACGCCGAGGAAGCTGATCACCAGCAGCTCGTTCTCGCGCACCGCGATGAGCCGGCCGATCACGCGGGTGCCGTACCGGGCCGCGATCGCCAGCACCATAAGGAAGGCGAACGCCTTGCCCATCTGGAGGACGATCTCCGTGATGCCCCGTGCCCCGCTGATCACCGGCTGGAGCGCGGCGAGGTACACGGCGAGGAAGATGTCCTCCACCACCGTCACGCCGAGGATCAGCCGGGTCTCGGGGCGGCCGATCCGCCCCAGGTCGACCAGGATCTTCGTGACGATCGCGGAGGAGGAGATGCCCAGCACGCCCGACAGCACCAGGGTCTCGCGGGCCCCCCAGCCCAGCGCGAGACCGAAGAGCAGCCCCGCGCCCACGTTGAGGAGCAGGTACACCCCGCCCGCGGTCAACAGCCGCTTGCCGCCCCGCCGCAGGTCGTCCAGGTGGAATTCCAGCCCCAGGTAGAACAGCAGCAGGACCAGCCCGAGCGCGGACAGCATCTCGAAGTCGTGGGCGTCGTGGACGAGCACGACGCCGGGGGTGTGCGGCCCGAGGATCACCCCGGCGAGCATGAACAGCGGAATGGTCGGCAGGCCGATGCGTCTGCCGAGCCGGGCGAACACGGCGGCGGCCAGGAAGGCGCCGCCCATCGCCAGCAAGGTGTCAGCGTGTCCCACGGGTCACCTCCTTCCGCAGCAGGACGGGCAGAGCGTGTTGCACCTGACGGAAACGGATGTGTCCTCCACGGGTTCCGGGCCGCGCGGGCCCTGACGGTCGTACGGATGGGGAGCGGACCGCGGGATCCGCCGAGGGGCAGGGGCCGGCGGCGCGTCCGCCGGTGTCGGCTTCGGCGCGTCCGTGGCGGCGCCGCGCGGGCGCGTCCGGTGCGGGGCCGCCGCGATCTGCTGGGCCACGATCCCGGCCGTCACCAGGCCGGTGGCGAGCACCAGGCCCTGGGGCAGCACCATGCCCAGCACCACCAGCGCCATCGACGCGGCCAGCAGCAGGACCCGGGCCGGACCCGCGGGGGCGCGGTGGCCCGCCCACGGAGCACGTCGCCGGCCGGCGGGGGAGCCGGGCCGCCCCGGCCGGGTCGCGGGAGGTTCCTGCGGATCGGTTCGGGGGCGGGACATGGCTCCTCCTCCCGGAGTCGGTGACAGGGCCGTCGCGAGGGCCCCGGCTCACCTCCACCGTCACACGCGCGCCCCCGGTCGCACATCGGGTCCGGCACCCATTTCCGCAGCACGGCGCCCCGCACCGGAGCCCTCCGGCATGATCGGTCCCGGGGAGGGGCGCGCGGGCGCCTCCGGGGAACAGGGGCCGGTGGGGACCATGGAATGGGGCACGCTCGTCGCCACGCTGGGCGGCGGTCTGATCGCCATCGGCGGTACCGTGCTGGCCGACCGGCTGCGCACCCGCCAGGAACACCGCAGGGGCGTACAGACCCGCCGGCGCGAGGTCTACACCGAGTTCATCGCGGCCGCCGGCCTCGCCCACACGGAACTCCGGCAGCTCGCCCAGGAGGGACCCGGGGCCGCGGGCCTGGAGGAGGCCAGCCGGGCCGCCCTCACCGACGCCCGCGTCTACGAGGTCCGCGAGCGGCTCTTCATCGACGCCAGCCCGCGCATCGCGGGCGCCGGCCAGCGCATGTTCGAGAGCCTGCGCGCCCTCCGCAGGGCCGTGGCCGACGGCGCGGGCATCGACACCGCCGCCTTCCACGAGGTCTACCACCCGTACCTGGACGCGGTCTGGGCGTACCGGGAGGCCGTCCGTGACGAGTTGGAGGGCCGCGCCCTCGCCCCGACCGATTTCGGCTGGTCGGCCTGGAACGGCCGCGAGCGCTGCCCCCACTGCGCCGGGCGGACGGCACTGCCCCCCGGCGCGGCCGGATGACCCCCCTCGGACCGGGTCCCATCCGCCACATGGGTTTCACCGGCCGTGGGCGGGGGAGGATCGGCGCGGTTACCCCGGCGAAGGGCCGCGGGACGTCAGGTGGAAGGACGGCAACGATGCCTCAGCAGGGGACCGTCAAGTGGTTCAACGCGGAGAAGGGGTACGGCTTCATAGCCGTGGACGGCGGGGGCGCCGACGTCTTCGTCCACTACTCGGCGATCCAGAGCGACGGCTACAAGAGCCTTGACGAGAACCAGCGCGTGGAGTTCGAGGTCAGCCAGGGCACCAAGGGCCCGCAGGCCGAGGCGGTCCGGCCCCTCTAGGGGCCGTCCGCCCGGACCGACGGGCGCCCCGTGCGGCTCCGCCGACACGCGGCGGAGCGGGCCCGGGGCGCCCGTCGGCCGGTCCTCACAGCCAGGGGAACCGGTCGGCGGCGTACCGGTAGGCGCGGAACACCGAGTTCTGCGCCCCCGCCGAGGACTCCAGGCCGACCCCGTCGCCGAAGGACCGGAACTGCGGCACCACGAACTCCCACACCACCTCGCCGCCCGGCGTCACCTCGAAGAGCCGGCCGAACGACCCCTCGGCGATGAAGGTGTTGCCGTTCGACAGCCGCTGCGCACTGGACATGTAGGGGCTGTAGAAGTTCTGCGGCGGGTTGTCCTGGTACGACCAGACCTCTTCGCCGGTCCGCGGGTCGAGCTGCAGCACCCGGGAGTACGGCACCGAAGTGCTGTCGCGGTAGCTGCCGTTGTCGAAGACCAGCACCGTGCCGTCCGCGAGTTCGTGCGGGTGGTGCTGCTGAGCCAGGACGTCGGGCCCGATCCGCCACAGGACGGAGCCGTCCGTCCGGTCCACGGCCACCGCCGAGGAGACGCTGCGGAAGCCGAGGGTGACGGATCCGTCGGCGTTCTCGTTGACGGTGTTCGCCATGGGCCAGTGCTCCCGCGCGAAGTGCCGGTCGAGGGGGTACTCCTCGGGGTCCAGGTGCTCGATGGCCGCCCAGCGCCACACCACCTCGCCCTCCCAGGTCAGTTCGTACACGACGTCGCCGTGGATCACCCCGCCGGGGGCCTCGGAGCCGGGGATCCCGCCGCGGATCCGGGCCGCGTCGGCCGGAGCGAGCGGCTCCACGACGGTGATCAGCAGGTTGCCGTTGCGCAGGACCGAGGCGTCGTGGTGGTGCAGGGGGTGCCGGACCTCGCGGACCACCGTGGAATCGGGGGCCAACTCCTGGAAGATCCCTCCGTGGTAGACGTCCCAGATCGGGAAGAGCGTGGGCACCTCGGTGTCCTTGGCGGCGTAGAAGAGGTTGCCGTTCGGGAGCAGCTGGGCCTGCCGGCCGGGCGGGTGCGGCGAGTTCCAGGTGTGGACGGCTCGGCCCTCGATGTCGACGAGGTGGATCTCCCCGGCACTGGTGATGGGCGTGTAGAGGGTCAGGCCGCCGAAGCTGCGGGCGGGATCGTGGGCGATGAGGCCGGTACCCCGACGGCGCAGGGTGTTCTGGTCGACGGACATGGGTGTCTCCTGTACGGGCTCGGGGCCGCTGATGGGGCGGTCTCGGTGGGGTGACGTGGGGTGGGCGAAGTGGGGGAGGGGGGAGGATTCAGGGCAGGGTGACGGCGGTCGGGGAGACGGCCTTGAGCGGGCCGGGGTCGAGGCGGCGCAGCAGGGTGGAGCGGTCGGCCGGCCCGGGCAGGCCCTGGGTGGCCTTGGCCCAACGGGCCTCCTGCTCCAGGTGGGTCAGCAACTCCTCGGAGAGCCCGACGGTGTAGGTGTAACGGGGCTGGAAGGCGTCCACGTACCCGGCCTGGAGGGCGCCCTTCGACTGCGTGACCACGGCCGCGCGCGCTGCGGCCGGATCGGCGGTGATCCCGCGCCGGGCCTCGACGAGGGCGCGGAGCACGGCCTCGGTGGTGTCCGCGGTGGCCTTCGGGCCGGCGACGAGGAGGGTTCTGGCGGTGTACCCGCGGAAGGGGAGCTCGGCGTAGCGCCCGCCGAGGGCCGTCCGCGCGGCCTCGTAGAAGCTCGGGAAGGTCACGCCGGCGTCGATGTCCCCGCGGGCCAGCGCCGCCGGGACCTGGTTGGGGGCGAGGTTGACCACGGTGGTGTCGGCGGCCGTCAGTCGGCCCGAGGCGAGCATCCGGGACAGGGCGTACTCGACGTTCGTGCCCCGCGGCACCCCGATCCTGCGGCCCCTCAGTTCCGCGAAACCGGTGATGCCTCGGTCGGCGCGGGTCAGCAGCCGCCAGTCCGAGAAGCGGGACAGCTCGGCGACCACGCGGATCTCGCGGCCGCCGAGGGCCGCGGTGACGGTGGGCAGGTCGCCGACCACACCGAGCTGGGCCTGCCCGCCGAGGACGGCGTTGAGGGCGTCCCGTCCGGTGGGCTGGGTGGTCACGGTGGCCTCGATCCCCTGCGCCGACCACAGGCCGCGTTCCTCGGCGAGGTACACCGGCGCCCCGCCGAGGTGGTCGCTGCCGGCCAGGGTGACGGCGGGCCCGCCGCCACCCGCGGGGGACGTGCCGGACGAGCAGGCCGTGGTGAGGGCGCCGAGCAGCGCGGCCGTCAGCAGGGCGGCCGCGGCGAAGGGTCTGGGCACGGGGGGTTCCTTCCGGGAACGGGATGTGCGGGATGCACGGGATGTAGGGCGATGCACGTGGATGCACGGGATGAGCAGGACGTGCGGGATGACACGAGCGGAACGGCGGCGGGGGAGCGGCGGGCGCTCAGTCGGAGCCGAGGTGTCCCGCGATGAGGGCGCGCAGGGCGGGATCGGGCGGGCCCTCGGGCACCGGATGGTCGGCCAGGACCCTTCCCGGGCTGCCGCCGAGGACGACCACGCGCCCGGCCAGGGCCAGGGCCTCGTCGATGTCGTGGGTGACGAACAGGACGGTCGTGCCCCGGCGCCGCCACAGCTCCCGCAGCAGTCCCTGCATGCGGGCGCGGGTCAGTGCGTCGAGGGCGCCGAACGGCTCGTCCATCAGCAGGACTTCGGGTTCGGCGGCCAGCGCGCGGGCCAGGGCCACCCGCTGCTGCATGCCGCCGGACAGCTGGGCGGGGTACTTCTCGGCGCCGTCCGCGAGCCCGACCTCGGCGAGGGCGGCCAGGGCCCGACGGCGCCGCTCCGGGCGGGACAGTCCGAGCCGCTTGAGGGCGAACTCGACGTTGCCCCGCGCGGTGCGCCAGGGGAAGAGGGCGTAGTGCTGGAACACCACGCCGCGGTCCGGACCCGGCCCCCGGACCGGGCCGGCGCCCGCGGTGACCCGCCCCTCGGTGGGCCGGGTGAACCCGGCGACCAGGTTCAGCAGGGTGGACTTGCCGCAGCCGCTCGGGCCCAGCAGGGCGGTGAAGGAACCCGCGGGCAGCTCCAGGTCGGTGGGGTCCAGCACCGTGGTCGTCCCGTAGCGGACGGTCGACCCCTCCAGGCGTACGTTCTTGCTCACGCGGCGCTCCAGTGCACGAGGCGGCGGCCGGCCGCGGCCAGCAGCAGGTCCACGAGCACGCCCACCAGACCCAGGACGATCAATCCGGCGAACATCCGGTCCACGCGCAGGAACTGGCCGTCGACCTGGAGCCGGTAGGCCAGCCCGCTGTCGGCCCCGCCCAGCTCCGCCGCCACCAGCGCCAGCAGGGCCACGGAGGCCCCGTACCGCAGGGCCGCGAGCAGCGCCGGCGCGGCGGCGGGCAGCAGCACCTCCGTGAAGCGCCGGTGCAGCGGGGCGCCGAGCGAACGGGCCGCCCGCAGGTGCGACACCGGCACCCGGGACACCCCGTCGTGGACGTACAGCCAGACCGCCAGGAGGACGGCGTACGCGATGAGCAGCCGCTTCGCGGTCTCGCCGATGCCGAACCAGGCCGTGGCCAGCGGCACGAGGGCGATCGCGGGAATGGGGCGCAGGAACGACACCACCGGGGTCACGGCCGCCGACAGCCAGGGCACGTACCCGGTGGCGAAGCCCAGCACGCTCCCGGCGAGGGCGCCCAAGGCGAAGCCCTGTCCGGCTCGCGTGAGACTCGCCCCGAGGTCGGCCGCGAGGACCCCGCTGCGCACCCCCTCGGTGAGGGCGGCCAGGGTCTCGGCGGGGGAGGGCAGCAGGCCCGGGGCCACCGCGCCGGACCGGGCGAGCAGGTACCACAGCGCCAGCACGGCGGCTCCGGCGCCCAGGGCCGGGCCGAGGCGGGCGACGGCCCGGCCGGGCGGTGAAGGGGTGGCGTGCATGCGGGCTCCTCGCTCGTTCATAAGTGAGGTCAATAATTGACCACGCTTATGAAGGGCGTGTTGCAGCCGTGCGAAACCTCCCTGGCCCCTCCGGGCCCCCCGCTCCCATGGGGTACGTTCACCAGCGTGTCCCGCCCCGAACCCACGCCCGAGGCCATCGAGGTCGGCAAGGTGATCCGAGGCTGCCGCACGCGGCGCGGCGTCTCCATGGCCGTCCTCGCCGCCCGCTCGGGCCTCTCCCAGCCCTTCCTGAGCCAGCTCGAACGCGGCCTCGCCACCCCCAGCCTCAGCTCGATCTACCGCATCGCGGAGGCCCTTGGCGTCACGCCCGGCACCTTCCTCCGCCCGCCCGCCCGCGAGGGAGCGGTCAGCCACGAGAGCGACCCGCAGGTCATCCGCGTGGACGAGGCGGCCGGACAGGTCGCCCACGTGCTCATCCCCGGCGGTCGCAGCTCCCTGATGGAGGCGTACGAGCACCACTTCGAGCCCGGTCAGGGGGAGCGCGGCTGGTTCGAACACCCCGGTGAGGACTTCCTGTACGTCCTGGAGGGAGAGGTGGTGCTGGAGGTCGAGGGCGAGGAGCCCCTCACCTTGCGGGCGGGACAGAGCGCCCACCACCGCGGGGAGGTCCCGCACCGCTGCCGGCTGGCCGGCCCGACCGCCGCCCGTACCCTTCTGGTCATCAGCAGCGCCTGAGCGCCCGCCCGTCGGCCCGGCCCGGCCCGCCCGGTCCGCACGCGGGCGGGCCGGCGGGCGGAGCGGGCCGGTGGGCGCGGACCGTCAGGAGAACCGGCGCAGGAACACGTCCGCGACCCCGTTGGTGTCATCGGGCACCAGATCGGCGGCCGCCGACTGGAAGACCACCTCCCGGCCGTCCGTTCCGACCGAATCGGTCCCGGCCGTGGCCGGTCCGTCCGACACGGTCCGCTCGGTGCCCGTCAGGAGGTCGCGCAGCACCAGGGCGGGCCCCGTCCCGCCGACCGGCGCGTACAGCAGGTGACGCCCCGTCGGGTCGATCGCCAGGCCCCGGACGCCCGGCACCGTCTGCGCGGTCCCGGTGGCCAGGTCGTGGACGCGGGTGTCCGACCCCACCAGGTACACGACCTTGGTGCCGTCGTCACCGATCTGCACCAGGGAGGCCGCCGTGCCCGCGCCCTCCAGCGGACCCGTCGTGACGCCCGTGGTCCGGTCCCACACGAACACGTCCTGGCTCTGCGCGTTCTGGTAGGCCGTGTACCGGCCGTCACCGCTCAGCGAGGGTCGGGACGCCTGGGTGTGCGGCAGCGTGGCGACCGCGGTCCGCGCCCCCGTCTGCCCGTCCTGCACCTCGATCACCTGGCTGGACGCCCCGTACTTGAGGACCGCCAGCGCGGTGTACCTGCCGTCGGTGCTCATCGAGGGCTGGTTGCAGCTGAAGGCCGAGCAGTCGGCGGAGATCGTGGCGCCCGAACTCACCCGGTACATGCGGACCCGCGTGTTGTTCACCCAGGGGTGGGCGTACGCCACGTACTGACCGTTCCCGCTGATCGCCGGCGGGCCCACCGGACCGAGGCTGCCCATCCGCCGGTTGAGCCCGGTCGGCACGTCGCGGACGAACACCGCCTCGCCCCCCGCGGCGGGGTCCGAGGTGAGGTTGCCGGCCGACGAGGCGAAGACCACCCGGAGCCCGTCGGCCGCGATCGAGGCCGCGCCGGAGGGCCCGTTGCCCTGGGTGCCGTCCGCGGCGAGACTCAGCCGTTCCACACCCGTCGTGAGCGCGCCGCTCCGGGCGCCCGACCCTCCCGCGGGACCCGCCACGGCGGCCCCGGGCGCCAGGCCCGCGACCGCGCAGGCCACGACGGCGACGCCCGCGGCGGCCCGCACCCGCCCGGCCCTTCCACGGCCCGAACGTTCCCCCATGTCTCCCCCAGACCTCATGTTCCCCCCAGAAAACGCGGCCCGCGCCCGGCTCCCTGCCGGGGGCCGCGAGCATGCAACCGCGCGGACGCCAGGGGGTCAATGAGGCACATGCCCGGAACGGGCGTTTTCGGCCAGGGCGGAGCGATTCGTTCCACCCTGGGCCCGACGGACCGTCACCTGACGGCCCCGTGGCCTTCCGTGGTCTCCCGAGCCCCGGTGATCCGGCGACCCCGCACGGGCGGGCGACCGACGGGTCCGGCCGCCGCTCAGCAGCACTGCCAGACGAAACCGGCCCGGTCGAAGCGCCCTGCGGCCAGATCGGCCGGGCGGATCAGCCAGTACAGGGTGCCCGCGTCACCCCACATCATGTCGACGGCCTCGTCCGTGTCGAACTGCGCGAGCAGCACCCACCCCGTGGCCTCCTCGTCCAGACCGGGATCCCGCCAGGAACCGAGCACCCCGGCGGCCATCTCCAGTTCCACCGCGCCCTGCACGGGCACGGGGTGCCCGCCGAACCGGTGCCGCACGTGCCCCGCGGCGCGGTCGAGGGCGCGCAACCCGTCCTTGAAGCCCCGCGAGTTGACCGGATGGCTGCCCCACTCCGGCCCGCCCACGACCCCCGGGAACGCGGCGCGCAGAGCGGGCGCGTCGTACGCGGGCACGGTCAGGCCGACCCGTGCGGTCAGCGGGACCTCCGGGTAGGGCGGCAGCCCGTCCGGGGCCGGACACGCCCGGACCGGGATGCCCGCGGGGACGAACAGCACCTGCGCCCCGGGCCGGGTCTCCGGATCGGACGGGTTCACGAAGGCGTCCCCGCCGTCCACGCGGCCGTCGAAGTGGAAGAAGAGCAGCGTCCCGGAGCGGGGCAGCGCGGCGGCCGCTTCCCCGACCCCTCCTCCGACCCCCTCTTCGGTCCCTTCCCCGGTCGCCCCTCCGGCCGCCACCAGGGCCGCGCAGTCCAAGGAGGCGACGTGGGAGAGCGGACCGTGCCCCTCCCACACCGGCCAGGGCACCCCGGACGGCAGCTCCGGCAGGCCGCCGAGCCGCCCCGCCACGGGCCCCTCACCCGCGTGGTCGAGGCGTATCCCCGGGGCGAGCGCCCCGGTCCAGCGGGCGGCGACCTCGGGGGACAGGTGCCGCCGGGCGTGGTCGTGGAGGGCTTCGGCAGTCGAGAACGTCATGGCGCCGATCATGCCCGCCGCCTCGGACAACGGGCCAGCCGGGGGCGCGCTCCGTGCGCGACCGTGCCCCCGACCCGAACCCCGCGGTCCCGCCCCGTGTGGTCCCATGGTCGCCATGAGCGACACGACACCGGACCCGTCCGCCGAAAGCCCCGAGGTGCTGATCGTGGACGGCGCCAACGTCGTCGGATCCGTACCGGACGGCTGGTGGCGCGACCGGCGCGGCGCCGCCGAACGCCTCCGCGACCTCCTCGCGGGCCGCCCGCCCGGCCAGGAGATCGTCCTCGTCGTGGAGGGCGCCGCCCGTGGCGTCGAGCCGGTGCCCGGCGTCGTCGTGGAGAGCGCCCCGGGCAGCGGCGACGACCACATCGTCGGACTCGCCGCCCGCTACACCGCCCAGGGCCGCGCCGTCCTGGTCGTCACCGCCGACCGAGCCCTCCGCACCCGCGTCCACGCCCTCGGCGCCCGCACGGCCGGCCCCCGCACCGTCCGCCCCTGAAGCCCGAGTCGGCGGGGAGACCGTCGACTTCCGCCCCGTCACGAGGAGAATGATCCCGGAACGGAACAGGGAGAAGGGGGCGCCGGGGGTCATGGGGTCGGAACTGCTCACGCTCGGGGCCGCGTTCCTGGGCGGCCTGGTCACGCTCGGGTCCGTACTGCTGACCCAGCGAAGTGCCGAACGCCTGAGGAAAGAGGACCTGGAACGCGCCGACCGGCACCGCCGAGAGGACCGCGCCCATGCCCAGGAATCCCAACTCCTCGAAGGCCGAAGGGCCTCCTACGCCGCGATCAACGCGGCGGGACGCAGCGTCCGGCACGCCCTCGTCACCTGCGTCCGCGAACTCCGCGCCACGGGCCGGGTGACACCCGAGACCGCCGAGGCCCTGGAGACCACCTGGTCCGCGTACGTCGCCCAGCACGCCGAGGCCCAGATGAGCGTGTCCGACGGTGTCCTCGTGGCCCTCGGAAGCGTGAACGGCGGCCTGCACCACATGTACCGCCTGGTCCAGGACCTGCGCCGGGGCGTACCCGAACAAGAGGCCGCCCTCCAGGAGCTCGAACGCCGCTCGGAGGAACTGTGGGAGCGCCTGATCCGGGCTCGGGACGAGATGCGCAGGGACCTCGGCATCACCTCCGTCACCCCGCGCGGACTCCCGCCCGTCCCTCCGGCGGGCCACCTGCCGTAGGGCCCGACCGGCCCATCGGCGGCGGGGGCGCCGACCCGGCGACGGTGACTGTCGGTGCTCCCGCCTAGCCTGAGGGCGTACCAGGCACGACGGGGAGTGGGACGGCATGTCGATCGAACGTCATCAGGTGGCCGCGGAGAAGATGACCGCCGCCCGCGCGGACTTCACGCACAGGATCGGGGCGATGACCCGATCCATGTCGAAGGCGGGCCCCATGGGCACCTACGAGTGGGAGTACCTCGCCGACATGATGCGGGACCACCTCGCGGCCCGCTCCGTCGACGAACCCGCCCTCGACTCCGCCGAGGCGTGGGCGGTCCTGGCGGACGCGGCCGAGGCGTCCGCCGCCGTGATCCGGCACACGGCCTACCACCCGTGGGAGCCGTTCCACGTCTTCCTGGACTACGTGAACTTCGGCATGTCCTACGACCGGGACGGCGACGACGAGGGTTGGCACAAGGCCGGCCTCGGGGACTGGCTCGACGCCTACTGCCTGGCGGTCCTCGCCGACCGGATCGACCGCGACGGCGAGGCCTTCCACTTCGTGCGCAAGCACGTCCGGGCGGACGCGGCCGGGGTCCCGGCCGCCGAACTGGTCGCCGGCCTCCTGGCTCTCGTCGCCGGGGACCTCGACGAGGACGACCAGGAGTTCCCGCCCCCGCAGGCGGCCCGAACCGCGGCGGTGGACGCGGCCCTGGCCAGGATCGCCGCCCGGGAACGGGAGACCGGGCGGGAGCTCTCCGGACACCAGGAGACGATCGCCCTGCGCGTGGTCCGCGCCCTCGTCAGCGGCGACCGGGCGGAATACGACCGCGAACTCACCGCGCTCCTGCGGGCGGTGCGGGCCGCGCAGCGTCCGACGGCCCCGCCGCGCTCCCTCCTGCCCCTGGTACCGCTGGCCCTCGCCGCCTGGGGCCACCGGCAGGCGGGCTGGCCCGTGCCCGTGGACACCGCCTACCTGCCGCGCGGACTCGTCACCGGCTACGCCCCCGAGGGCCCGCGCGTCGGACCGTTCGGACGGGACCGGCGCCCCGACGCCGTCGCCGCCCTCGCGGCCGGCCCCGTGACCTGCGCACGACCCACCTGGGAAGGGGGCACCTCCGAGGACTTCGAGCGCCGCTTCGAGGAGCGCACCCGGCAGGACCTGACCCCGGCATCCGGTGCCACCGTCACCGCGTGGAACGTCGCCGAGGCCATGCGCCGCCAGCGCACCCTCTTCCTGATCCGCGGCGCGGCGGGTGACCGGGGCGCGGAGGGACAAGGCGCGGCCCTCCGTCTCGCCTCGGGCCTCGGCGCCTTGCTCTTCCGGGCCGCCGCCACGACGGCGGGCGGCGAGGTACGGGCCGTCTGCGGGGCGTACGACCTCGTCCTCCCGGCCTCCGACGGACGCGAGACCGGCCCCGGGGTCTGGCAGAACGCGGCGGCCCTCGCCCTGATCAACGGCGATCCCACGGAGATCGCGGCCCTGGCGGCCACCCATCCCTCCGCGTACGCCGCCGACCGGTCGGCCTTCGCCCCCTACCGCGAGGCCCTCCACGCCCATCTCAACGGCGCGGACGCGCAAGCCGCCGCCCATCGCGCGGTACTGGGCATGGAGAGGGCGAACCAGTGGGGGTTCTTCCCACCGCCCGCCGTGCTCCTGTCACAGCTGGTGGGCGGTGACGAGGAGAGCTTCAACCTCGCCCTCCTCGACGCCCTGGAAGCCCACCGCGCCCACCATTCGGTCGCGGACCGCGGGGACACCACCGACGCCCTGCTCAACCCGGACGTCCTGGCCCTGGCCTGCCAGGCCCGCCGCCGCGGCTGGCGGATCCGCGTCACCTCCCCCTATCTGCCGGACCACCTTCTGGCCGCGACCACCCGGCACTGAGGGCACCACCGTGCCCGGCGGCGGGGAAACGACGGCCGGGAGCGCTCCGGGGAGGGGCGGCGGACGTAGGGGCCGCGCCCCGCCTCCGGTTCACTACAGGCACCCGAAGGCCGCCGTCACGATCTCCATGCCGCGTTCGTCGGCCCGCCGGTTCCCGTCGACCATCCGGTTCATGACGTAGGCCACCGTCAGGCCGGAGCCGGGGTCGTTCACCACCAGGGAGCCGCCCCACCCGCCCCAGCCGAAGGCGTCCCCGAACCTGCCGAACCCGGCCGTCCAGGCCATCGGGGTCCCCAACACCCGGTCCTGACCCCGGAACAGTTCCTCCCGGGCGGGCGAGCAGCCCGCGGCGGACAGCAGCCGCACGCCCCCGACGGCGCCCCCGGCGACCAGCACCGACTGCACGTGCGCCACGGACCGGGCGTGGCCGAAGCCGCTCGTCGCGGGCACCTGGGCCCGCCGCCACGCCACGGAGTTGACGTCCCTCACCCGGACCGTACCGGGGGCCACCGTCGCCGCTCCCGCGCCGGGCGCGGCGGCGGCGAACTCCTCGGTCTCCGACAGGGGCGGAAGGAGCGGGGCGATCCGGCCGTCGTGCTCCGCGGACAGGCCGATGTGGAAGTCCGCGCCGAGCGGCCCGGCGATCTCCTCCGCGAAGAACTCGCCCGGAAGCCGTCCCGACACCCGGCGCACCAGCTCACCCACCAGGAAACCGAAGGTCAACGCGTGGTATCCGGCCGCCGTACCCGGTTCCCACGCCGGTGCCTGCGCCGCCAGCCGCCCGGTCACGTCCTCCCAGTCGTACAGCTCCTCCACCGCGGCCTGCCCGGACAGTTCCGGCAGGCCCGCCGTGTGCGACAGCACGTGCCGCACCCGTACGCCCTCCTTGCCCGCGGCCGCGAACTCGGGCCAGTAGTCCGCCACCGGCGCGGACAGGTCGAGCGCACCCCGGTCGGCCAGCACGAGCGCGCACAGGGCCGTCATCGTCTTCGTCGTCGAGTTCACGCAGACCGACGTGTCCCGTTCCCAGGGCACCGTCCGCGCCGCGTCGGCGTACCCGCCCCACAGGTCCACGACCGGATCCCCGTGGAGCCGGACGGCCACGGAAGCACCCGTGTCCCCCGTGCGCAGGAGACCCGCCAGGGCCGCCCGGACCGGCTCGAAACGCGGCGCGCAATCCCCCATGACATCGTTCACCCCATCCACGTCGTTCACGTGGTTCACGTCGTTCATGAGGACAAGCCTCGGACCGTCCCGCGGCCCCGTCCCGACCGTTCCCGTACCGGAACTGTCGGGTGACGGGGCGGCCCGGTGCCCTGCCTCCCGGAGGACGGGACGGGACAGGAAGGGACGGACGGCACCGTGCTGGAGCGACTGAACCGCGCGCTGGACCATCTGGAGGCCCGCCTCGACCAAGAGGTCGACATCGCCGAGGTGGCCCGCATCGCCGCGGTTTCCGAGTACCACTTCCGGCGCCTGTTCGCCGCACTCGCCGGCATGCCGCTCCCCGTCTACGTGCGGCGTCGGCGCATGACGCTCGCCGGGGGAGAGGTTCTGGCCGGCGAGGACACCCTGCTCGACATCGCCGTGCGGTACGGGTACGGCTCCGGGGAGGCCTTCGCCCGCGCCTTCCGCTCCGTCCACGGCATCGGCCCGGGAGAGGCCCGCCGCACGGGCGCCACGCTCACCGCCCAGCCCCGCATGTCCTTCCGCCTCGTCGTCGAGGGCAGCACGGCCATGCGGTACCGGATCGTGGAGCAGGACGCGTTCCGGATCCTCGGGCGGCGGACCCGGCTCCCCCTGGTCCACGAAGGGCTCAACCCGGGCGCCGAAGCCCACCGGGAAGGACTGGACCCGGCCACGGTCGCACGGATGAAGCGGCTCGGCGCCGGCCGGGAACCGGAAGGGGTGCTGTCCGCGGTGGTCTACCGCACCGACAGCCGCGCCGAGGGCGCCGAGGCCGACTACTGGATCGGAGCCGTCACCGCCCCCGGCACCGCGGCCGAAGGACTCGACGCCCTGGACGTCCCGGCGGGAACCTGGGCGGTCTTCGACGGGCACGGCCCCTACCCGCAGGCCCTCCAGGAGCTGTGGCGCGACGTGTTCACGCAGTGGTTCCCCTCCGACCGGTACACCAGCCGAGCCGGCCCCGAACTGATCCGCACCCGCCCCGTCGCGCCCGGTGCGGACACCGACCACCAGCTGTGGATCCCGGTCGACCGGCCCGCCGCGCCCGGCCGGCCCTGACCGGGCCCGCCGGTTCGGCCGCGGTCGTCCTCATCGGCCGCGTCCGTCCTCAGCGGGCGGGGCCGTCCTGGGCCCCGGCGCGCCGCCAGATCACCGGCAGCAGCAGCCCCGCGACCACGCACAGGACGCCCGCCACCAACACCGCCCAGCCCGTCCCGACGGCCGCGACCTGGTGGTAGGCCGCCGTGATCTCGTCCTTCGTCTTCTGGTCCACGCTCGACAGGATCCGGTCGTACAGGGCGGAGTCCGTCACCGCGTTCCCCAGCGCGTCCACCTGGTCCGAGCTCAAGCCGGCCGCCCGCGCCCGGTCCACCGCCTGGTGCGTCTCCAGGGCCTGCTGGACGGCGACCAGCACGGCCACGCCGAAGGAACCACCCAGCATGCTGGTCACCTTGAAGAGCCCCGAGGCCGTGCCCGCCAGCTCCTCGGGCGGCCCGGCCACGGCGGTGTCCGACAGCGGGATGGACATCACCCCCAGACCGCAGCCGAGCACCAGCAGGCCCACCACCAGCACCCAGTAGTGGTAGTCCCGCACCGCCACGGCGGCCACGGCCGTGCCCACCCCGAGGAGGACCACACCCAGCCGCACCGGGAGCCGCGGCCCGTACGCCCGCGACATCCGGCCGCCGATCGGGTTGAACAGCAGGATGGTCACGATGGAAGGCAGCAGCAGGAGCCCGCTGACCAGAGCGCTGTAGCCGCGGACCTCCTGGAGGTACAGGGCGAGCAGGAAGCTGACGCCGCCGAAGGCGAAGTTCATCGTGAGGTTCGCGGTGAGGGCCCCCGAGAACGGCCGCAGTGAGAACAACGACAGGTCCACCAGTGGATCCCGGACCCGCCGCGCCGACACCACGAACAGCACCGCCAGCACCACCGCCCCGCAGAACAGGCCGATGATGAACGGGTCCCCGAAGCCGTACTCCTGGCCCGCGGTGCACGCGTAGAGGAGCAGGAAGGCGGCCCCGGCACTGGTCAACAGCCCCCACGGGTCGACCCGGCGGGAGGCACCCGGATCCGTGGACTCCACGGCGGCCCGCCGGACCAGCACGTACGCCAGCAGCGCCAGCGGCAGATTCACCCAGAAGATCGAACGCCAACCGAAGGCGCTGGTCAGCACCCCGCCGAGGGCGGGCCCGGCCGCCTGCGCCACCCACGCCACCGCCATCCACATCCCGAACGCGCGCGGTTGCTCCTCCGGCGGGAACATCGGCGGGATCAGCGCCAGCGTGCCCGGCAGGATCAGGGCCGCGGCCACGCCCATCAGTCCGCGCCCCACCGTGAGCCCCGTGGAACCGGGCACGAGGGCCGGAACGAGCGAGAACACCCCGAGCGCGGCGAGCCCGATGAGCAGCAGCCGCTTCCGCCCGTACACGTCGCCGAGCTTCCCGCCGGCGAGCACCAGGGCACCGGCGGCCAGGCTGAACGCGTTGTTCGCCCACTGGAGATCGGTGAGGGAGACCGCCAGGTCCCGCGAGATGGTGGGCACCACCACGGCGAAGTCCGCGAAGGCCAGCCACACCAGCGAGGCACCCAGACACATGCCCGCGAGCGCCGTCCAGCGCCGCGGGCTGTGGATCGTCGGTTCGGGAAGAGGTTCTGCACGCACGGGCCGTCGCCGTCCAATCGCTCAATCGAGACGCTGCCAATGACCTACAGGACCGCGAAACGACAACGGGCCCGGCGCGCGCGAGCACCGACGACACCCGGCCATTCGGACGATCCCGGGCCGGAGGCGCCGTCCGGTCGGAGCCCTGTCGTCCGGCGACCCCGCGTGAGAACGTGGGCGGCGTGATCACCAGGGTGAGCGAGGCACGCGTCCGTCCCGACCGCTTCGAGGCGTTCCACGACATGATCGTGGCCGCCGTGAGCGGATTCCCGGCCCGGTACCCGGGCCTCGTCGACCACGAGGTCCTGCTCGCACCGCCGCACTCGCTGCTCTACGTGAGCCGGTGGCGCGACGAGCGGGACCTCGTCGCCTACGCGGGCGAGAACTGGCGCGACCAGCCCGTGGTCCTCCCCGGCGAGGACGACTACCTCCTCGCCCCCCTCCGGGTCCGCCACTTCACCTCGACCCCGCTGCCCTCCACCGGTGCCGCGCAGCCGGAGGGCACGTGGCGGGAAGGTGCAGGAGGGGACGGGAGTGGGCCCGGCACGGCCGGGTGAGGGCCGATCGGGGCTGTCGGTGGGGCGGGCTATTCTTCCGGGCACCGCACACCGACCGTGAGGACCCCCTGTAGTGACCGGCACGTCCGCATACCCGCTGCCCTTCCAGAGCACCCGTTCCCCGGCGTTCACCAGCCCCCGGACGCTGCGGGAACTGCAGATGATGCAGTGCAGCGCGCACCTCCGTACGAAGCCCGACTGGTCCGAGAAGATGCTCGACGCGGGCATAGCCGAGAAGTGGACGCGGGAGGCCGTCGAGCAGGGCCTGACCGAGGCCCAGATCCGTTACGTCCTCGCCGAGCTGGCCCATTACGCCGCCCAGCGGGACGCCGACACCGGCATCGAGCCGTCCGCCGTGGACGGGGTCTGGCAGTCCGACGCGCTCGTCGACGAGGAACTCGGCGCCCGGCTGCGCGAGGCCGTCCGCGTCCTGGAGGAGGTGCCCGAGGCCGAGCGGGACTGGCACCCCGGATCCGGGAACCAGGTGCTGGACCTCGTCCACCCCTCCCTGTTCTGCCTGGTCCGCGAGGCGAGCGGAGCCCCCGAGGAAGCCTGGCGGAACCCGGCCAAGCAGTACGCGAAGTACGAGTTCTCCGAGCGGTTCCAATGGCTGCCCACGGAGGTCGACGTCAGCGACACCGGCGACGTCGCCTTCCGCTCCTACGTGAACAACGTGCACCCCGAGGCGCACCGCGCCCTGGACGCCGTCCTGCCCGACCTCTTCGCCCGCCTGCGACCGCTCTTCGAGAACGTCCTCACCGACCTGCGCCACCCGCGTCCCCCGCGGATCGAGGCCGACCCGTACGCCTGGTACGACACGGAGCCGGTGTACCCCCGCAAGACCGACTTCGCCGACGACGCCGCCTACACCGAGGCCCGCGACGCCTGGGAGGCGGCGTACGAGATCTGGTTCGAGAACCGCCACCCCGTCATCCCGGACGCCCCCGAGTTCACCGCGCCGCCGCGCCCGGCCGCCGCCGACCGCGTCGACCTGCGGGGCCGTCGTCTCCAGGTCATCGTCAAGCTGGCCACCGTGCACCTCACGCCGGAGCGGCCCGAGTACGCCGGCGGTTCCTGGCACGTCGAGGGCATGCTCAACGAACGCATCGTCTCGACGGGCATCTTCTACTGGGACAGCGAGAACATCACCGAGAGCCGCTTGGGCTTCCGGGCCGCCCTCGACGACCCGAACTACGAGCAGAACGACGACACCGGCATGCGCGAGGTGTACGGGCTGGAGGACGAGGACGCCCTCAACCAGCTCCTCGGCTCGGTCGCCACCCCCGGCGGCCGCTGCATCGCCTTCCCCAACGTCCTCCAGCACCGCGTGGACGCCTTCCGGCTCGCCGACCCCACCCGTCCCGGTCACCGCAAGATCCTCGCGTTCTTCCTGGTGGACCCCACGGAACGGATCGTCTCGACGGCCGACGTGCCCCCGCAGCAGCCCTGGGCGGCCACCTCCACCATGACCCTGGAGCAGGCCCGCACCTACCGCGAGGAGCTCATGAAGGAGCGGAAGTTCTTCGTGGACGAGCACAACGAGCAGCTCTACGAACGGGAGTTCTCGCTCTGCGAGCACTGACGGCCCGCGGTGCGGAGGCCCGGCACTACGATCATCGCCATGGCTTCCGCACTGATACTCGTCGATCTGATGCCGCGCATCGTCGCCCTGCCGCTCGCACCGCACTCCGGTGAGGAAGTGCTGGCCCGCTGCCGGGAGTTGGCGGAGCTGTTCCGGGCCGCCGGCAGGCCGGTGGTCCTGGTCCGGGCCGAGCGCCCCGGGGTGGCGGAGCAGCCGCCCGGCAGCGGGTTCGCGCCGGGCCTGGCCCGGGAGGGCGACCTGCTGGTGGTCAAGCGGACCGTCGGGGCCTTCCACGGCACCGGGCTCGACGAACGGCTCCGCGCCCTCGGTGTGGACACCCTGGTCCTCGGTGGCCTGGTGACCACCATGGGCGTCGAATCCACCGGTCGGGCCGCCTCCGACCACGGGTACGAGCCGGAGTTCGTGGCCGACGCGATGTCCGGGTTCGCCGAGGACGAACACCGGCTGGCGGTCGAGCGGACCTTCCCCCGCTTCGGAAAGGTCCGCCACACCGTCGACTACCGCTGAGACCGAACTCCCGCTCACCCCACCGTCACGTGCGCCAGGGCCCACGAGGTGTGGTCGAAGGACGTGCGGCCGTCGGCGTCCTCCACCACGAGGCGGAGGACGCGGACACCCCGGACGTCCAGGTCCACGCGGACCGGTCCGGTGGCGGCCCTGAGAGTCGGGGTGGTCAGCAGCAGCCGGTCGTCGCCGAAGACCTTGGCCCGGGTGGCGCCGACACCGCTCTGGGCGGCCGAGAAGTCGTCGATGCCCACCAGCGAGGTGAAGCGCAGCGCCGCGCCCCCGAGGTGGTAGGCGATCTCGCTGGGCGCGTGCACGCCGAGTCCCTTGGCGTACCGCGTCCCGCCGAACGCGATGGGCGTGCCGTCACCGGCGGCGTTCCTGCCGTTGGAGGCGTCGCGTTCCACCGGACCCCAGCCGTTGGTGGCGCTGATCCAGGCCAGGTCCGAGAGGTAGGAGTCGCGCGCGGGGGCCGCCGGTACGGTCGGAACGGTGCCCGAGGCCGGATAGCGGACCGGCCCGGTCGCGGTGGCGGCGGTGCCCTCCGCGGTGATCGTCCACGCCGTGCCGGGCGTGGCGTTGGCGGGCGGGGTCACCTGCCAGGAGGCGGTGAGCCGGCCGCCCGGGGCCAGCCGGTCCGCGGCCGTCGGCGACGCGGGGGCGACGTTCCACCCGGCGGGCGCGCGCAGGGCCAGTGCCGGCTCCGTCCACGCCCGCGCCGAGCCGTTGTCCAGGGTGGCGGTCACCGTGAACGCCCGCCCGGGGACGGCCGTACCCGGCAGGGTCAGGCGGGCGCCGAACGGAGCGCGCGGATACACGTCCTGCCAGGAGGAACGCATCAACGCCACGAGTTCGCGGGCCTTCGCGGGGTGTTTGTCGAGCAGGTTCCGGGTCTCGCCGGGATCCGTCGCCAGGTCGTACAGCTCCACCTGCCACTGGTCGTCGGGGAGGGCGTGGTCGCGCTGCGGCGCGAACCGCACGGCCTTCCAGTCGTCCCGCCGGACCGCCTCGGCGAGCCAGGTCGCGCGCTTGCCGTCCTGGGCGTCGGCCCGCGAGGTGACGCCCCACTCGTCGCGGAACCAGTACAGGTGCCCGTGCCGGGCCGCGTCGGGGCTGCCGGCGAGCAACGGAGCGGCCGACAGCCCGTCCACGTCCGCCGGGGCGGGCGCGCCGCCCAGGTCGGCCAGCGTGGGCAACAGGTCGGTCAGCGGGGTCGGACGGTCACTCGTCCCCGGCCGGACGCGCCCCGGACCCCAGGCGATCAGCGGCACCCGCACGCCGCCCTCGTAGAGGTTCCGCTTGTAGCCGCGCAGCGGTCCGTTCGCGTCGAACAGGTCGGGATTGACCCCGCCCTCCTCGTGGGGGCCGTTGTCACTGGTCACGAGGATCACGGTGTCCTGCTCCAGCCCGAGGGCGCGGATCCGGTCCACCACCTTCCCGACCAGCGCGTCGAAGCGGCTGACCTGCGCCGCGTGCCCCTTGTCCGCAGTACTCCAGGGCCGACCCGCGTAGGCACTGCTGTCGGGGATCTCGCTGGGGGAGTGGGGCAGGTTGGGGGTGAGCAGCAGGAGGAACGGTTCCCCCGCGTGGGAGTCGATGAACTCCAGAGCCCGCCGCTCCAGCAGGTCCGGCGCGTAGACGGCCTTGGCGCCCCCGGCGTTGGCGGGGATCTGTTCCTTGACGCCGTCGCGCCACAGGTACGCGGGGTAGTACTGGTGGGCGTGGCCGTGGGTCAGGTAGCCGTAGAACTCCTCGAAGCCACGGGCGGCCGGATGGCTCTCCTGCCCGGCGGCCTCCGGGCCGAAGCCCCACTTTCCGACCAGGCCCGTCCGGTAGCCGCGGGCCCTCAGCACCTGCGCGAAGGTGGTGTCCGCCGAGGTCAGCGGGGCCTGGCCGCCGGAGGACGGATTGGCGCGCACCGTGGCGTGGCCCGTGTGGAGCCCGGTCAGCAGGGAGCCGCGGGAGGGCGCGCAGACGGCCGCGGTCGCGTAGGCGTCCGTGAAGCGCAGTCCCTCCGCCGCGAGCCGGTCCAGGCGCGGGGTCGTGATCGACTTCTGCCCGTAGGCGCCCAGTTCCCCGTAGCCGAGGTCGTCCGCCAACACCACCACGAGGTTCGGTGGCCTCCCCGCCGGGGCCGCGCCCGGGGCCGCCTGCGCGGTCGCCGCCGCGGCCGTGACGGTGGCTGTGGAGGTGGCGGTGAGCGGACCCCACACGGCGGTCGAACCGGCCAGGAAGGTACGGCGGCTGGGCATGGGTGGCTGCTCCTCGGCGGCGGGCGCGGGCGTCCCGCCGATGATGGGCCGGAGCCGGGGCCCCGATCCATGCACGGCGCGTGAAAACCGTGTGACGGCGCCGAACTCCGCTCCGTGGAGCGGCCGGTGGGAACCGGGTCGAAGGCGCGACGAAGCCCCCGGGGCCCCTGTGCGGGGCCCCGGGGGCGTCACCCGACCGACGGCGTGCCCGCCGGCGCCGGGGCGCGGCGGGCACGCGCGAGCGGATCAGTGCTCGTCGGCGAGGATGAGGTACAGCTTCTTGCGGGCCTCGTTGATGACGGCCACGGCCTTCTCGCGCTGCTCGGGCGTGCCGGTCTTGAAGACCTGGCCGAACGCCTCCATCAGCCCGGAGGCCGCCTGCCGCACCTCGTGCAGGGCCTCCCGGTCGAAGCCGCGACCGGCCTGCTCCCAGGGGGCGTCCGGACCGGCCTCGGCCTCGGTGTGGCCCGCCTCGGTGAGGGTGAACAGCTTCTTGCCGCCCTCGCTCTCGCTGGAGATGAGGCCCTCGTCCTCCAGCATCTGCAGGGTCGGGTAGACCGAGCCGGGGCTGGGCTTCCACGCCCCGCCGCTGCGCTCCCCGATCTCCTGGATCATCTCGTAGCCGTGCATCGGGCGGTCGGTGAGCAGGGCGAGGATGGAGGCGCGGACGTCACCGCGCCGGGCCCGTCCCCGCATTCCACCGCCGCGGCCTCCGGGGCCGCCGCCGCCGAAGGGTCCGCCGAACGGCGGTCCGAAGGGGCCGAAGGCCGCCCGTCGGCCGGGTCCGAAGCCGCCCTTGCCGCCGGGCCCGAACCCGGGCTGTGCGTCGGGGCCGAAGCCGCCGCGCCCGCCGGGACCGAAGCCCGGTCCGCGGTGGTGGCCGCGCTCGTGGCCGTGGCCGTGTCCGCAGTCGTTTCCGTGTGCGCGCATGATGCGCTCCTTTCGTGGCCGGACCCGTCAGCGGGCCCGTGCGACCCGTCACAAGAAGAAACATGAAGAGTCATGATGGTTCGCGAACTCCTCGCGATGCGTCAACGATATATCGGAACCGATCGCCTGGCAAGCCTCCGATGATGCGGGGTGAATGCGCAGCTCAGGGCCCTTCTTGACACGTGCGCACCGGGCAGGTCATATTCACTACTCAAATAGTGAAAGGGTGTTTGCCGGGATGATCGACTACCGCATCGACCGGCGCAGCGGAGTGGCCACGTACGTGCAGATCGTCCAGCAGACGAAGCAGGCCCTGCGCCTGGGCCTGCTGGAACCGGGGGACAAGCTCCCGGCCGCCCGGGAGGTCGTCGAAGCCACGGCCGTCAACCCGAACACGGTCCTCAAGGCCTATCGGGAGCTGGAGCGGGAGGGCCTCGTCGAGGCCCGGCGGGGGCTCGGCACCTTCGTGCGCCGGACCCTCGGGGCGGCGCCCTCCGACTCGCCGCTGCGCGGTGAGCTGTCCGCCTGGGCGGCGCGCGCCCGCGCCGCCGGCCTGGAGCGCGAGGACGTGGCGGCGCTCTTCGCCGCCGTGCTCGACGAGCACTTCGACGGCACCGAGACGGAATCCGGGACGGAATCCGAGAAAGAACGGGACGACCGATGACGAGTACGGCCATCGAGGCCACCGGCCTGGGGAAGAGCTTCGGCCGCCGGGGCGGCCGGGCCCTGCACGACTGCACCTTCCGCCTGCCGGCCGGACGGGTCAGCGCGCTCGTGGGACCCAACGGAGCGGGCAAATCCACCCTGCTCGCCCTCGCCGCGGGACTGACCGCCCCGTCCGAAGGGACGATCACCGTACTCGGCGCGCCCCCGGCCCGTACCCGGCACCGCACCGCCTACGTCTCCCAGGACAAGCCCCTCCACCCCCAGCTCACCGTCGCCGAGACCCTCCGCATGGGCGCCGACCTGAACCCCGACACCTGGGACGCGGCCACCGCCGCACGCGTCGCGACCGGCGGGGGCATGGACCCCGAGGCCCGCGTCCGCTCGCTCTCCGGAGGTCTGCGCACCCGCCTGGCCCTGGCGCTCGCCCTGGGGAAGCGCCCCGAACTGCTGCTGCTCGACGAACCCATGGGCGACCTCGACCCACTGGCCCGCCACGAGCTGATGGGCGCCCTGATGGCCACGGCGGCACAGGACGGCACCACCATCGTGATGTCCTCCCACGTGATCTCCGAGCTGGAGGACTCCTGCGACCACCTGCTGCTCATCGGCGAGGGCCGGCTCCGCCTCGCCGGGGACATCGACGACCTCCTGACCCTGCACACCCTCGCCACCGGCCCCGCCGGAGCGGACGAGGGCGCCACGGCCCTCGCCCCCCACACCACCGTGGAGAGCCGCGTCACCGGACGGCAGGTCACCGCCCTGTTCCGGCCCGGCGGTCCGCCGCCCCCGGACTGGCGGCCCCGTGACCTGTCCCTGGAGGCACTGGTCCTCGCCCACCTGCGGAACCCGGCGGCGCCCCCTCTGGTCCTCGGCTCCGACCGCGCCGCCGCCACCGAACCCGAGGCGATGCCCGCCCCGACCCCGTACCAGGAGAAGACCGCATGACCTCCCTCGCCCCGGCCCCGCCCACTGCCCCCCGGACCCCGGCGACGGCACCCCGCCTCACCCGCTGGCTGCTCCGCCTGCACCGGCCGGCCCTGTCCGTGTGGACGGCGCTCGTGCTCCTGCTCTCGGCGGCCCTGCTGTGGATGGGCGGACCCCTCACCGACGCCGCGGCGGAAGCCTGGGCCCGGTACAACGCCTGCGGCGGCGCCGCCGGCTGCAACTATGACCAGCCCGCGATCATCCGCTACAAGGAGATCTACTCCGTCACCACCTTCGCGATACCGGCACTGCCCCTCCTCGTCGCGGCCTGGGCGGGCGCCACCCTCACCAGCCGGGAGCTGGAGACCGGCACCGCCCAACTGACCTGGGCCCAGTCCGTGTCGCCGGTCCGCTGGCTCACCGCCCGGCTCGCCCTCCCGGCCGTCCTCGTCGCCCTCGGCACCGGGCTGCTCGTCACCCTGCACCACCTCGCGTGGTCGGCCGGGGACGGTCGCATCGACACCGCGAAGTCCTGGTCGGACTTCCCGACCTTCTACGCGGGCGGCCCCCTGACCGTGGCCCTCGCCCTCGCGGCCCTGGCCGTGGGCGCGCTCGTGGGCCTGCTGTGGCGCCGTTCGCTGCCCTCCCTCGCGGGCTCGGTCCTCGCGACGGGCGCCGTGGCCGCCGCCGTCCACACGGCCCTGCCCCACCTCTGGTCCGGCGTGACGCAGACGAGCACCCGCGCCGAAGGGGCCCCCTCGGGCACCGGGATCGCGATCGACGAGGGCATCGTCACCTCCACCGGCACCCGACTCGCGGACCCGCGGTGCGGCGGCGAGTACTTCCCCGACTGCCGGGCGGCCTACGACCGCCTCGACGCCGTCGGCTACTTCCGCGAGTACCACCCCGTCTCGCACTACTGGCCGCTCCAGCTCACCGCGACGGCCCTGACCCTGGGGATCACCGCCCTCCTGGTCCTGGCGGCGTTCCGGGTCCTGAGGGCCCGCACCGCGGCGGGCCCCCGCACCACCGGCTGACGCACCCGTGCCGCCGGCCCCCTCGGGTCGGCGGCACCCGGCACGAGGCCCCGCCCCCGATCGGGCGCCGATGGGCCGGATCAGCCCGCCGAGCCGCCCGGCCCGGCCGTCCCGGACCCGCCCGCGGGCCGGGACCAACGCGGATCCCGCCCGGTGAAGCCGAGGAGGGCCGCGGCGCGGCCGGCGTCCTCCGGCACGGGGACCGGCGCCGCGTACTTCCCGAAGGAATCGCGCACGAAGTCCACCAGCCGCGAGGCGATCTCCTCCAGCCGCTCCGCCAGGTCCTCGGTCAACGGCAGGTCCTGCCCGGTGGCGCGGGCGATGTCCCAGGCGTGCAGGGCGGCGTCGAGCGCCCCCGCGGCGGCCCCCGTCGTGGCCGGCATCGGCCCCATGGGGGTCGGCACCCTCTCGGCGTCCCGCTCCGACTCCCAGGCCGCCGCCGCTGCCCGCAGCACCTCCGCCAGCTGGGCCACCGGATCCGCGCCGACGGCGTCCACCGGCTCGAAGGGATCACTCGCGGGAGCGACGCCCGAGATCTGCATGGTCAGCGCCTGCTGGTCGAGCAGCGCGTGGTTGTACACCTGACGCACCGTCCACTCGGTGCAGGGGGTCGGATCACCCCACCCGTCGGCGGGCACGCCCCGCACGGCGGCCAGCAGGTAGTCGTGCGCGTCAGAGAGCAGCTTGAATCCGTCGACGGCCATCCGTCGCCCTCCCGTTGTCCCGTTGTCCGGCGGTCCCGAGCCCCGCGAGCCGTGTGCCGAGAGCCCACGACGGCCCGGGGCCGAGTCCTCAGGTTCGGGTCACCGCACCCACCCGTCAAGATCGAAATGCGGTACGGCGCGCTCCGGTACGCCCCGTTCCGCGCCTCACGTCAGGGAGGCCCGTCGTCCCTCCACCAGTCGCCGGTAGGCCGGGTACCACGGCTCGTTCGCGGCGCGTTCGACGGTGGCACGGGCCTCCACCCGCTTGCGGTGCGACCGGTAGAGGTCGACGAGGAACCAGGTGCACAGCGCCGGCAGGGCGACGCGGATCCAGCCCAGCGGCAGCAGGGCGACGGCCAGACCGAGGAGCACGCAGACCACGGCCGTCGTGACGACGACGGCGCGGCCGGCGATCCGGCCCACGGTGGCCTCGTCCTCCTCCGTCTCCGCCTCCTCCTCGTCTTCGGTGCGGTAGACGAGGACCGTCTCGGTGAGCGCCTTGGCGCGGAGCAGCAGATGGATCCCCGGGACCAGCACCGCGGCCACGGCCAAGGCGCGGCCGACGCCCTCGGAGGGCAACCAGACGGCCACCGCGGCGGCCACGCCCGCGAGGAAGTAGGCCCAGGCGGGGGTGATGCGCTGGAAGGCGAGGGTCCGGTCGGCTTCGAGCAGTTCGGACAGGCGGCCCCGGTCCGGCAGGGCGTCGCCGGCGGGCGGGAGGGGACGGCTCATGGTGTTCCCTAAGAATGTAGGCGGTCCGGGAGGACCGGGTGTGGCTGATGGTGGTCTGCCGCTTGTGGCTCCGAAGGAATGGCCGCCCGGT
>NZ_JBEOSD010000115.1:0-26875 GCF_040302735.1 Streptomyces sp. NPDC097619
GCCCGGGGGCGGGCCCGTGGCCGGGGCCCCGGCCACGGGCCCGCGGCTCACCCCCGACCGCCGCCGCCCTCCCCTTCCCCGGCTCGGTCGGCTTTCCTGGCTTCCCCGGCTTGCCGGTGGTCCCGCTCGCCCCCCGCTCCCCCGTTCTCCTCGCTCCCCGCACCGTCGGCCCCGTCCAGCAGCGCCACGACCCGGAACCGCTCCGCGAGCACCAGGGTGTCGTCGTCCACCGTGAACCCCGGGTCCCCGATGGCCTCCCGCACGGGCGCGCCGCGCCAGAACTCCTCGTGTGTACGTCGCCATTCGGCCACCGACCGGTATCCCTCGCCCTCGGCGATCGCGTACGCCAGGTCCACGTCGGCGAGCCGCAGGACCGACACTCCGGTCACCTCCACCACGGCCCTCGGGCGCTCCGCGGAGTCCAGGAGCACCGAGCGTCGGCCCGGCTCCGGGAAGGGCTCGCCCTCCGCCTCGTACTCCGCGACGAGGCCGGTGGTCGCGGTCTTCGCACCGGACAGCACCGCCGCCGTCAAGCGGTCGCGCAGTGGCCCGGGGAAACCCAGCAGGAAGGGGGGAAGATCGTCGTACGTGGTCATCCGGACACCCTATTTCCGGACCGCCGGTGCCGGAGTGTCCCAACTGGTGGTCATTTTTCACCAGTTGAAAACCCGCCGGCATCCCGATCGGACCTTGACTCGGAGCAATGCCTACCGCTTTGCTGTGCGTGATCATTCGGCAGCCGTACGGCGCCGACCGGCCCCACGCACAGCGCCTGGAGGGAAGTCCCGCGGATGTCTCCCCCTCCGCCGCCTCTCGGCCGCCCCCGAAAGAAGGACGCCCAGCTCTTCGACCCGGCCCTCTGCGACACCGAACTCATCGACGTACGCACCCAGTTCACGCAGGGCCGCTGGTCCCCGGTGCGCGCCATGCTGTCCGCGACCGCCGACGACTGGGACCGCCGGGGCCACCGGCTGACCGTCCTCGCCCAGACCCCGGCCGCGACCGCCTGGGCCCGCGAATGGTTGCTGGCGGAACCGGAGAGCGCCGACGCCGCGACCCTCCTCGCCTGCGCCACCGTGTACGCGGCGCTGCGCCGCAAGGCGTCCCCCGAGGCCGCCGAGGAGGCCTGCCGGACCGCCGCCGCCCGGCAGCCCGCCGACCCCACCCCCTGGCTCGCCCTGCTCCTGCTCTCCGGCACCCACGGCAACCCGGAGGGCTTCGCCCGCCACTTCGACCAGGTCCGGGCCCGGCACCGCGAACACCACCACGCCCACCACCTGATGGTCGCCCGCCTCGCCGAGGGCGCCCCCGGCGGCGGCCACGACCCGCTCCACGAGGTCTACGACTTCGCCTCCTGGGCCGCCGAGGAATCCCCGGCGGACTCCCCGCTCGCCGTGCTCCCCGTCATCGCCCACTCCGAGCGCTACCGGGTGCTCGCCGCCGCCGGCCAGGCCCCCGACCCCACCGACTACTGGTCCGGCCGCCGGGCCCGCCAGGTCCTGCGCTCCGCCTTCGACTGGTGGCTCGAATGGGAGCGCGAGGACCACCCGCGCAACCGCATCGACCTGAACTTCCTGGCCCACGCCAAGCTCTGCGAGGGCCGGCCCGCCGAGGCCGCCGCCCTGTTCCACCGGATCGGCCGGCACGCCACCCGCGCGCCCTGGTCCTATCCGGACCGGGACCCGCACAAGGCCTTCCTCGCCGCGCGCACCGCCGCGCTCGGCTCCGCCTGACCGCCCGGTCCCCACCGGACGGTCCCGCCCGCTCGCCCGGCCCCCACCGGGCGAACCCGAAAGGACGATCCCGCCATGACGTCGGGCAGATCCAGCACGCTCACCGGAGAAGCCGAGATCAGCACGTACAAGGGGCAGGACCGCGCGCTGCGCGCCGACCGCCTCGGCACGGCCGGTCTCCTGCTGTCCGTGCTCGCCGCGAGCGCCCCCCTGATGGTGGTGGCGGGTGTCATGCCCACCACCTACGGGGTCATGGGCATCGTCGGACAGCCCCTGCTCTTCGTGATCCTCGGCGCGGTCCTGGCGCTGTTCAGCATCGGCTACGCCGAGATGAGCCGTCACGTCCACAACGCGGGCGCCTTCTACGCCTACATCGCGCGCGGCCTCGGCCCCACCGCCGGCGCGGGCGCCTCCTACGTCGCCCTCGTCGCCTACAGCGCCATGCAGGTCGGCGTGTACGGCATCCTCGGCTTCGAGGTCTCCAACATCTGCGCCCTCTACCTCGACGCCGAAGTGGCCTGGTGGATACCCGCCCTGCTGGCCGCCGTCGCCACCGGCGCCCTCGGCTGGCTCAAGATCGACCTGAACGCCAAGGTGCTGGGCACCCTGCTGGTCATCGAGTGCGTGCTCGTCGTCATCTTCGACGTGGCCGTCCTCGCGGACCCGGGCCCCGAGGGCCTGTCCCTGCGCGCCTTCAACCCCGAGACCCTCAGCGGCGCCGGCCTCGGCACCGCCCTCTGCTTCTGCATCGCCGCGTTCGTCGGCTTCGAGCAGTCCCCGGTGTACGCCGAGGAGACCAGCAAGCCGCACATCGTCGTCTCCCGCGTGATGTTCCTCGCGGTCGGGTTCGCCGCGATGTTCCTCGCCTTCAGCTCCTGGGCCCTCACCGTGGCCACCGGCCCCGGTTCCATCGTCGCGAGCTCCGCCAAGGAGGGCCCCGGGCTCCTCTTCGGTCTGACCGAGGCCCGGCTGGGCTCCGCCTTCACCGACGTCCTGCACGTCCTCTTCGTCACCGGCATGTTCGCGGCCCTGCTCAGCTTCCACAACGTCGTCGCCCGGTACGCCTTCGCCATGGGCCGCGAGGGCCTGCTGCCCGCCGCCTTCGGACGCACCCGCTCCGGCAGCGGCGCCCCCGTCACCGGCTCCCTCCTCCAGAGCGGCGTCTCCGTGGTCGTCATCGCCGCCTTCGCCCTCACCGACGACAAGCCGGTCGGCGACCCCACCACCCCCGTGCTGCGCCTGATGGCCTGGATGGGCAACGTCGGCGCCCTCGGCGTGATCCTCCTCATGGCCGCCGCCTCCGTGGCCGTCATCGCCTTCTTCGTCCGCCGCGGCGCGGCGAGCGCCCAGATCTGGCGACTCGTCGCCGCCGGTCTCGCCGGCCTGGCCCTCTTCGTCATCGCGATCTACACGATCAAGGACTTCGACGTGCTGGTCGGCGCCGGCCCCGGCTCCTCGCTGAGCTGGATCCTCCCCGGCATCGTCCTTCTCTCCGCCGCGATCGGCCTGGTCTGCGGGGCCGTGCTCCGCCGCAAGGACCCCGCGGCGCACGCCCGCATCGGCCTCGGCAACGAGGCGTTCCGCCTCGACCAGGCCGCCGACGCGGACGCCGCCACCGACACCGGGACCCCCGAGGGCGTCACCACCCGCTGACCCGCACCCCGCCGCGCCGCCGACCGCTCCGGCCCCGCGGCAGCCACGGCCCCGGCCCCCTCACCGAGGAGGCCGGGGCCGTCGTCTTGCCCGCCTTCACCCCGGGTCCGTACCTCCTGCACACCCCCTCCCGGTTTTGGCCGATCCCGCCGCTCATGGTCTCCTTGGGGCCGATATACCCACGTCCGGGTAGCGCGCCGCACCGCCGGCCGCCCCGGACACCGGGGCACCACCGGGAGGATCCCGGAGGTGCGGAACCGGGTGCGCGCAGCCGCCGCCCCGCCTCCGGCACCGAAGGGAGACACCCAGCCGTCCTTCGTGCCGCCCGGACCTGCCTGTCCCATCCACGAAGGCGAACCCGTACATGAGTGACCGCACCCTGGCCGAAGCCCAGGCCCCTGCCGCCGCGCACGTAGATGCCGGCGACGAGGGCTACAGCAAGGACCTCAAGTCCCGGCACATCAACATGATCGCGATCGGCGGCGCGATAGGCACGGGCCTGTTCCTCGGCGCGGGCGGACGCCTCGCCGGAGCGGGCCCCTCCCTCGCCCTCGCCTACGCGGTCTGCGGCGTGTTCGCCTTCTTCGTGGTCCGGGCCCTCGGCGAGCTGGTGCTCTACCGCCCCTCCTCCGGCGCCTTCGTCAGCTACGCCCGCGAGTTCATGGGCGAGAAGGGCGCCTACACGGCCGGCTGGCTGTACTTCCTGAACTGGTCCACCACCACCGTGGCCGACATCACCGCGGCCGCCACCTACGCCCACTTCTGGGCCATGTTCAGCGACGTCCCGCAGTGGATCCTGGCCCTGATCGCGCTCTCCGTGGTGCTCGCCGCGAACCTCATCTCGGTCCGCTACTTCGGCGAGATGGAGTTCTGGTTCTCCCTCGTCAAGGTCGCCGCCCTCGTCGCGTTCCTCCTCGTCGGCATCTACCTGGTGGTCACCAGCCACGAGATCGACGGCCACACCCCCGGCCTGTCCACCATCACCGACAGCGGCGGCCTCTTCCCCGTGGGCGTCCTGCCGATGCTCCTGGTGGTCCAGGGCGTCGTCTTCGCCTACGCCTCCGTCGAACTGTGCGGCGTCGCCGCCGGCGAGACCGAGAACCCGGCCGCGATCATGCCCAAGGCCATCAACTCCATCATGTGGCGCGTCGGGATCTTCTACGTGGGCTCCGTGGTCCTGCTGGCCCTGCTCCTCCCGTACACCGCCTACTCCGGCGACCAGAGCCCCTTCGTCACCGTCTTCGACAAGCTGGGCGTCCCCGGCACCGCGGGCATCATGAACCTGGTCGTCCTCACGGCCGCCCTGTCCAGCCTGAACTCCGGCCTGTACTCCACCGGCCGGATCCTGCGCTCCATGGCGATGGCGGGCTCCGCGCCCCGGTTCACGGCCCGCATGAACAAGGGCAAGGTCCCCTACGGCGGGGTCCTCTTCACGGCGGCCTTCGGCGTCGCCGGCGTGGGCCTGAACTACTGGATGCCGGGCGAGGCCTTCGAGATCGTCCTCAACCTGGCCTCCATCGGCATCCTCGGCACCTGGGCCATGGTCATGCTGTGCTCGCTGTTCTTCTGGCGCAGCGCCCGCGAGGGGAAGGTCGTCCGCCCCGCCTACCGGCTGCCCTGGGCCCCGTACACCCAGATCGTGACGCTGGTCTTCCTGGCCACCGTGCTGGTGCTGATGTGGTGCGACGGGGGAGTGGGCCGCACCACGGTCATGTTCCTGCCGCTGATCGCCGCCGCCCTGGTCGCCGGCTGGTTCGCCGTCCGCGGCCGCGTCGCGGAGATCGCCGCCGCCCGCGCCACCCCCACGGACGCCCCCTGACGTCCCCCGCGCCCCCGCAGGCCCCGCCCCGACCCCCGGGCGCGGGGCCTGCCCCGTTCCGGGGCCGGAGCGCCGGGCGCGCGCGGGCACAACGAAAGGAACCCCAGCCGAAGCCGGGGTTCCTTCTCTGTGTCCGAGGGGGGACTTGAACCCCCACGCCCGATAAAGGGCACTAGCACCTCAAGCTAGCGCGTCTGCCATTCCGCCACCCGGACAAGGTGTCTGTCTCGCGTCCCTTCCGGGCCGCTCCGACGAAGAGAACATTACCAGGGATTCGGAGTGCTCCGATCACGTCCCGGACCGGCCGGGTCCCGCCCTTGGGGTCGGGGGCCGGGAGCGGGAGGATGGGGTGATCAGCGGCACCGACACGGGAGGAAGCAGCGTGAGCGAGTCGAACACCGGCAGGACCGTCTCCGGCGAGGACGAGGTCGTCGAGCTCTGCCGGGATCTCATCCGGATCGACACCAGCAACTACGGCGACCACTCCGGGCCGGGTGAGCGCAAGGCCGCCGAGTACGTGGCCGAGAAGCTCGCGGAGGTGGGACTGGAGCCGCAGATCTTCGAGTCCCACAAGGGGCGGGCCTCCACGGTGGCCCGGATCGAGGGCGAGGACCCCTCGCGCCCGGCCCTCCTGATCCACGGGCACACCGACGTGGTCCCGGCGAACGCGGCCGACTGGACCCACCACCCCTTCTCGGGGGAGATCGCGGACGGCTGCGTCTGGGGCCGCGGCGCGGTGGACATGAAGGACATGGACGCCATGACCCTGGCCGTCGTCCGGGACCGGCTGCGCAGCGGCCGCAAGCCCCCGCGCGACATCGTGCTGGCCTTCCTCGCGGACGAGGAGGCCGGCGGGGTCTACGGGGCCCGCCACCTGGTCGACAAGCACCCGGGGCTCTTCGAGGGGGTCACGGAGGCCATCGGCGAGGTCGGCGGCTTCTCCTTCACCGTCAACGAGAACCTGCGCCTGTACCTGGTGGAGACCGCCCAGAAGGGCATGCACTGGATGCGCCTGACGGTGGAGGGCACCGCGGGCCACGGGTCGATGACCAACGACGACAACGCGATCACCGAGCTGTGCGAGGCCGTGGGCCGGCTCGGCCGCCACACCTGGCCGGTACGGGTCACCAAGACGGTCCGCTCCTTCCTGGACGAGCTGTCCGACGCCCTGGGCACCGAGCTGGACCCGGAGGACATGGACGCCACCCTCGCCAAGCTCGGCGGCATCGCCAAGATGGTGGGCGCCACCCTGCGGAACTCGGCCGCGCCGACCATGCTCGGCGCCGGGTACAAGGTGAACGTGATCCCCGGGCAGGCCACCGCGCACGTGGACGGCCGCTTCCTGCCGGGCTACGAGCAGGAGTTCCTGGCGGACCTGGACCGGATCCTCGGGCCCCGGGTCAAGCGGGAGGACGTGCACGGGGACAGGGCGCTGGAGACCGACTTCGACGGCCGCCTGGTGGACGCCATGCAGACCGCCCTGAAGGCGGAGGACCCGATCGCGCGGGCCGTGCCGTACATGCTGTCCGGGGGCACGGACGCGAAGTCCTTCGACGACCTGGGGATCCGCTGCTTCGGCTTCGCCCCGCTCCAGCTGCCGCCGGAGCTGGACTTCGCGGGCATGTTCCACGGGGTGGACGAGCGGGTGCCGGTGGACGGCCTGAAGTTCGGCGTGCGGGTCCTGGACCGTTTCATCGACAACTGCTGAACGAAATCGTCCGCGTGTGCGCACGCCACTGAGAAGAGTGAATGCGCTCATACGCTCGTAGCCCTGGTGGTGCCTCCTCGTTACAGGTGTGCGGTCCGCGGCTGGGACCGCATTTGCCCACTAGGAGGAATAATGATCAAGAAGGTTGCCGCCGTCGCGGCCGCCACCGGTGGCCTGGTTCTCGCTGGTGCGGGCCTCGCCGCCGCCGACGCCGGTGCCCAGGGTGCCGCTGTCGGTTCCCCCGGCGTGCTCTCCGGCAACGTCATCCAGGTCCCCGTCCACGTTCCCGTGAACGTGTGCGGCAACACCGTCTCGGTGATCGGCCTGCTGAACCCGGCCTTCGGCAACACCTGCGTCAACGCCTGAGGCTGACGCCGCACCGCACCCTCCGTAGAGGGTCGGTCCCCCGGCCCCGGGGCGCGTGCCACGCGCCCCGGGGTTCCGGGTTTCACGGCGTCCGGGCGGGGGAGCCCGTGCGCCGTCGCACGCACGAACCACAGCGCGGCGGGCGCGATGTCGGCGCCGTACCGCGCGGCAAGAGGGGGTTTCAACGACCATGCGACAGGTCACCAGGAAGACGCTTGTCACGGTGGCGGCCGCCGGAGGGGTCCTCGCGCTCGGCGGGGGATACGCGCAGGCCGATTCCACGGCCGCGGGGGGCTCCGCGGACGCGCCGGGCGTCCTGTCCGGCAACACCGTCCAGGCACCGGTGCACGCGCCGGTCGACGCCTGCGGGAACACCGTCTCGGTGGTGGGGGTCCTCAATCCGGCCTTCGGGAACGAGTGCGTCCACGCGGACCGGGGCCGGGGAGGCTCCCGCGCGGACGGTGGCGCACGGAACTCGCCCGGGGTCGGCTCGGGCAACACGATCCAGGTGCCGGTGGAGGTGCCGGTCGACGCCTGCGGGAACACGGTCTCCGTGATCGGGCTCCTGAACCCGGCCTTCGGCAACCGCTGCGAGACCGGCGGCAAGCCCGGCAAGCCGGGGAAGCCGGGAGAACCCGGTACGCCGGGGAAGCCGGGCACCCCCGGGAAGCCCGGCACCCCGGGCAAGCCCGGCACCCCGGGCAAGCCCGGCACCCCGGGCAAGCCCGGCACCCCCGGGAAGCCCGGCACCCCGGGCAAGCCCGGCACTCCGGGGAAGCCGGGGACTCCCGGGAAGCCTGGGACTCCGGGCACTCCCGGCAAGCCGGGTACCCCCGGCACCCCCGGTACCCCGGGACAGCCCGGAACTCCCGGTACGCCGGGCACCCCGGGTCAGCCCGGTACGCCGGGGAACCCCGGCTCTCCCGCCCGGCCCGGTGACGGCTCCGAGGGCGGCAAGACCGTCCACGGGCGGCCCGGCGGCGGGCAGGACGGGGACGCCCTCGCCCGGACCGGGGCGCAGGACGCCCTCGGGGTGATCCTGCCGATGGGCGGCGGGATGCTCCTCGCCGGGGCGGTGCTCTACCGGCGGTTCCGCGCGGCCGCCTGACCGGAGGACCGGGGCCGCGGCCCCGGCCCGGTACGCCGGGAGGGGGCGGGGCGCGCGTTCCGACGCGTGCCCCGCCCCCTCACCACGTGGCCCTGAGCTGTCTGATGATCCGGCGGCGCAGCCGCACCCGGCGGCTGCCGTCCCGGCCCAGGCTCAAGCGGTCCAGTTCCCAGTTCCCGTACTCGGCGTGGTCGGTGAGCAGTCGGGTCGCCTCCGAGCGGCTGACGCCGCGGGGCACGTACACGTCGACGAATTCGTATTCCGGCATCGCATCTATTGTGCGCGCAGTGACTCGGTACGGATAGCGTCTGCCCTATGTCTGATGCTGCTCAGCCCACCGCTGCCGAGGTACGGGCCGCCGCCGAGGCGGTCAAAACCGCGCTGGACCGTCATCTGGCTGCGGTCGAGCGCCGGACCGGGGACGACGACCCGGCCGTGTACGCCGCGTTCAACGAACTGGCCGCAGCCGCCGAGGAGTACGACGAGCTGCTGTACGAACGCTACGACGAGGTCACGCCCTTCGAGATCCCGGCGCCCGAGGACGGGGTCCCCTACCGGGGGCCGTCGGAGCCCCGGGCCTTCAGCGTGCTGATCCGCCGGGACTACCAGGTGGCCGAGCCGCTGCGGCTGGTCGCGCAGGCCCAGCGGGTCTCCGCCTTCGACCGCGAGCCCGACCCGGCGGACGCGGCCGGCACGGCGGGCGCCCTGGGCGTGCTCTTCGGGGAGTACGAACCTGACGAGATCGCGTCCCGGTACAAGGAGTTCGGTCTGGAGGAGGGGGACTCCACGCTCTGGATCGCCGCCGCCGAGGAACCGGCCGAGCCGGGCGAGTGGCTGAGCGCTCCCTTCGACCACACCGACGCCGGGCAGGTGTTGCACCGCTTCGAGGTCAGCTCCGTCTTCGACGACGAGGAGGCCGACGAGGCCGACGCCCTGCGCTGACCCTCGTCCCCGCAGACCGCCGCCCCGCTCCCCGGAGCGGGCGAACGGGCGGCCCCGCACCGGCGGGGCCGCCCGTCTTCCGTTCTCCGTGCCCGTGGGCCGCGGGCCCGGGCTCAGTCCCGGGCGTCGGCGGCCAGGCCGCGCAGCAGGGCCGTCAGGCGGGTGGTGCGGGCCTTGGCGGGGACCTCCGCCACCGCGCGCGGCAGGGCCTGGTCCACGCCCTGCACCACCGACAGGTGCCGCTCGGCCCGACCGAAGGCCGTGTACACCCAGTCCCGCGACAGGGCCTCGACGGCGTCCCCGGGCAGCACGGCCACCACGGCCGGCCAACGGACGCCCACCGCCTGGTGGGCGGTCACCGCCCAGCCGTGCCGGACGGTGCGCTCCACCCGGTCCGGGGCCACCGTCACCGGGCCGTCCGCGCAGTCCAGGTGCAGACCCGCGGCGTCCGCCGACCGGACCCGGCCGGGCAGGCTGCGGCCCGGGGCGGGCACGTACACCACGCGGTCCCCGGGATCGAAGCCGCCGAAGCGGCCCGGGCCCGGGTTGAGGCGCTCCTTCAGCGCGGCGTTGAGGGCGCGGGTGCCGGCCGCGCCGCCGTGCCCGGGGGTGATCACCTGGGTGTGGTCGGGGTCGATGCCGAAGGCCCGGGGCACGGAGTCCGCGAGGAGCTGCACCGTGCGGTGCACGGCTTCGCCGGCGTCGCGGACGGGCACGATCACGACCTCCTTGCCGGGGGCCTCGGGCCGGCCGAGCTCCCCGACGCCGATCCCGGAGACCAGCTCGCCCAGGGGGCCCGGGTCCGGGGTGCGGGAGGCCACCTGCGGGCAGACCCGCGCGGCCAGCAGGTCGGCGAAGACCCGGCCCGGGCCCGCCGATCCCAGCCCGCCCGGGTCCCCGCCGAGGACGAGGCGGGCCCCGTCCGGGACGGACTCGACGAGGGCGGCGGCGGTGTCCACGTCCAACTGCGGGGCGTCCAGGACCACGAGCAGGTCCAGGTCGAGGGCGCCGTCGGCGTCGCGGCCCGGCCCCTCGGTGCCCGCGAGCAGCCCGGACACGGTCACGGCGGCGGCGCCGGTCCCGGCGGGCAGCAGGGCGGCGGCCCGGTCCCGGCCGTCCGGGGCGTGCGCGGCCACCCAGGCCCGCAGGCCCAGGCCGAGGGCCGCGGCCACCAGCGCGGCCGGTTCGGCGCGGGCGGCCTCCCCGCCGGTGTGCGCGACCAGACCGTGGCCGGCGGCCGCGCGGATCAGGGCGGCGGCCGAGGGGCCGGGCGCGGCCGCGGCGGCGGCTTCCCAATCGGCCCCGTCCGAGGGCGGGTCGAAGGTGTTCAGCAGCCGGGCCAGCCCGTCCGCGAGGCTCTCCTCGGCCAGGGCGTGGCCCTCCAGGCCCACCAGGACCCGGACGGGGCGCTCGGCCTCCTCGTCGGCCCCGTCCTGCTCCTC
Source organism: Streptomyces sp. NPDC097619 (assembly GCF_040302735.1). Lineage (NCBI taxonomy): Bacteria > Bacillati > Actinomycetota > Actinomycetes > Kitasatosporales > Streptomycetaceae > Streptomyces > Streptomyces sp. NPDC097619. Next base: position 10,772 of record NZ_JBEOSD010000115.1, read on the forward strand.
GGTCCCCGCCGGCTGCTCCGAGCGTGCCCCGGGGGCCTCGTCGAGGGGTTCCTGGAAGACGAGGACGGCGCCGTCGGCGACGGCCTGTTCCAGGGCGGCCGCGGCGTCGGGGAGCCCGTACCGGCCGAGGGCGTCGGTGAGGACCGGGGCGTCGAGGGCGGTGTGGCCCTTCAGCGCGGCCTGCGCCAGCAGCCAGCCCACCAGGGCCACCGCCCGCCGTTCGTCGCCCGGACCGCAGGCGTCGCCGAGCAGGGCGCGGGCGAAGCCGTCGGCGTGGGAGGGCTTGACCCCGGGGAGTTCCAGCAGGCGCCACGGGTCCTGGCGGAGCACGCCGGGAGCGCCCTCGCCCAGGGTGGTGGCGGCGGGTCCGGCCAGCTCGGCGGGGGCCCCGCCGGCGGTCAGGACCTCCCTGACGGCGGTGATCAGGTCCGGGGCCGGGGTCGCGGCGGGGGTCGGCGCCGGGGTGGGCGCGGGCACCGGGCGGCGGGGGGCGGGCGGTTCGGGGGCCCGGCGGGGCGCGGGGGCCTCCCGGCCGTCGAAGGAGGGCAGTGAGGGCTTCGCGCCGCCCTCCACGGCCCGTACGGCCGCCAGCAGGTCGGCGGCGGTCCCGCTGAGCTTGGCCCCGGCCTCGACGGGGGCGCCGCGCTCGGCCTTGCGGCGCGCGATCCGTTCCCGCTCCACGCGCTGGGCCGCCAGCTCGGCCTCCGCCTCGCTCCGGGCCGGAGCGGCCCCGTCCGCGCCGGTCTCCGCGGCGGCTCCCTCGGCTCCCTCGGTGGCCTCGGTGGCGTCATCGGCGGCGTCCGCGCCCGTGTCCTCGGAGACGGTCTCCGCGGCGCCCTCGGTGGCCTCGGTGGCCTCGGAGGGGGTGACCACGGATGCCTCCGGGTTCCCCTCGGGGGCGCCGTCGCCGTCCAGGGCCCCCGCCTCCGCTTCCGTGCCGGCTCCGCCGTCCGTCCCGCCGTCCTCCGCGCGGGCCGCGGCCTCCGCCTCGTCGGCCTCCGCAGCCGGGTCCGGGGCCGTGGTCGGCTCCTCGGCGGCCGGGGGCGGCGGGGTGCCGGTGCCGGGCTCCGCGCCTTCGGTGTGCTCGGCGCGTTCCGTGCTCACAACGTGCTCCAGTCCTGGTCGGGATAGCGGTGCACGGGCGCCGACACGTCGTCCAGCGCCCGGCGGATCTCCTCCGGAAGGGTAAGGGCCTCCACCGACAGCGCCGCCTCCAGCTGGGCCGTCGTGCGCGCCCCCACCACCGGGGCGGCCACCCCGGGCCGGTCCCTCACCCAGGCCAGCGCCACCTGGAGCGGGGTCACCGCCAGGCCCTGGGCCGCCGTCACCACGGCGTCCGTGATCCGCCGCGCCCCCTCGTCGAGGTACGGGGCCACGAAGGCGGCCATCAGTTCGTCGGCCCCGCGCGAGTCGGCGGGGATGCCGTCCCGGTACTTGCCCGTCAGCACCCCCCGGCCGAGCGGCGAGGAGGGCAGCAGGCCCAGGCCCAGGTCCAGGGCGGCGGGCAGGGCCTCCCGCTCGATTCCGCGCTGGAGCAGCGAGTACTCCAGTTGGGTGCCCGCCAGTCGGGTCCGGGTGCCGGGGGCGGCCAGTTGCCAGGTGGCGGCCTTCGCCAGCTGCCACCCGCTGAAACCGGCCACTCCCGCGTAGCGGGCGCGCCCGCTGGCCACCGCCAGGTCGAGGGCCTGGAGGGTCTCCTCCAGCGGGGTGTGGTGGTCGAAGGCGTGGACCTGCCACAGGTCCACGTAGTCGGTGCCGAGCCGGGCCAGTGAGGCGTCGAGGGCCGCGAGCAGGTGCCCGCGGGAGCAGTCCACCCGCCGACCCGGTTCCCGGACGCTGCCCGCCTTGGTGGAGATCACCAGCTCGGAGCGGGGCACCAGGCCGTCGGTCAACTGTCCGAGGAGGTACTCCGCCTCCCCGCCCGCGTACACGTCGGCGGTGTCCACCAGGGTGCCGCCGGCCTCCCAGAACACCTTCAGCTGGGTGGCGGCCTCGGGGCCGTCGGTGCCCCCGGGTCCCTGGCCCCAGGTGAGGGTGCCGAGGCCGATCCGGGACACGCGCAGGCCCGTCCGGCCGAGATGCCTCTGCTCCATGACCGCTGAGACTACTGGGGCCCTGACGGATGGCGGCCGGGCGCGCTAGAGTCCACGCCCAGACCTGTGTTACTCGGCGGTAAGGGGATCTCATGCGGCTCGGCATCAATCTCGGCTACTGGGGTGCGGGCATGGACGCCGACAACCTGGCGGTGGCGCGGGAGGCCGACCGGATCGGCTACGACGTGTGCTGGGCGGCCGAGGCGTACGGCTCCGACGCCCCCACGGTGCTCTCCTGGGTGGCGGCGCAGACCGAGCGGATCGACGTGGGTTCGGCCATCCTCCAGATCCCGGCCCGCCAGCCCGCCATGACGGCGATGACGGCGGCCACCCTGGACTCCCTCTCGGGCGGCCGGTTCCGGCTGGGTCTGGGCGTCTCGGGACCGCAGGTCTCGGAGGGCTGGTACGGGGTCAAGTTCGACAAGCCGCTGGCCCGCACCCGCGAGTACGTGGAGATCGTCCGCAAGGCCATGAGCCGGGAGCGCCTCAGCTACGAGGGGGAGCACTGGACCCTGCCGCTGCCCGGCGGTCCCGGCAAGCCACTCAAGCTGACCGTGCACCCCGAGCGGGAGCACATCCCCGTCTACATCGCGGCCATCGGCCCGAAGAACCTGGAGCAGACCGGCGAGATCGCCGAGGGCGCCCTGCTGATCTTCCCCTCCGCGGAGCACCTGGAGGACACCGCGGTACGGCACATCCGCGCCGGCCGCGAGAAGGCGGGCCTGACCATGGAGGGCTTCGACGTCTGCCCGACGGTCCCGTTGGCCCTCGGCGAGGACGTGCCCGCCCTCGCCGACATGTTCCGCCCGTACACCGCCCTGTACGTGGGCGGGATGGGGAGCCGGAAGCAGAACTTCTACAACCAGCTGGCCCAGCGGATGGGGTACGAGCGGGAGGCCGCCGAGATCCAGGACAAGTACCTGTCCGGGGACAAGGCGGGGGCGGCGGCGGCCGTGCCGCACGAGCTGATCGACTCCACCAGCCTGCTCGGCGGCGTGGAGCGGATCGCCGACGGCATGAAGGCGTACGCGGCGGCCGGGGTGACCACCCTGACGCTGGCCCCGGCCGGGTTCACCCTGGAGGAGCGGCTGGCGGCGCTGCGGGCCGGGGCGGAGGCCCTGGAGCTGGCCGGCCTGGCCTGATCGGGACGGAGACACGGCGGGCGACACGGCCGGAAACACGGCCGGGAACACCGCCGGGCCGCCGGATCCTGTGTCCGGCGGCCCGGTCCCGCTTCCCGCGGCCGTGGTGGGGGCTCGGGGGGTCTTCCCCGCCACGGCCGTCACAGCCAACAACGCGCGGCGGGCCCGCGGGGTTACGCCTCCGCCGCCCCGGGCCCGGGACGGGACCGCGCCGACCCGCCGCGGCGGCGGGTCGGTCAGGCGAAGCCGGGGGCCGGGGCGGCCGGCCCGCCGAGGGCGTCGCGGCGCTCCGGCATGCGCAGGGACACCGCCCGGTGCCAGCCCGCGAACCGCTCGTAGGCGTACGTGGCGCGGATCCCCGCCGCCAGGGTCGCCGACTTGGCCGCCGGCCACTTCAGCAGCCGGCCCATGTGCTCCATCACGGCCAGGCTGACGTCCCGGTAGACGGTGATCTCCGCGAGCGCGCTCTCCCGCAGCACCCGCTGGATGGTGCGGCCGTGGCCCTCCCCGGCCAGCCGGAGCAGCTCCTCGTGACAGTACGCGAGGTGGTTGTCCTCGTCGTTGCTGATCATGCGGACGGCCTTGCCGAGGTCGGGGTGGTCGCCGAAGTGCTTCACCAGCAGCACCATCTGCTCGGAGGCCCGCTGCTCGGTGACCCGGCTGTGCGCCAGGTACACCACGATGTCCTCCTCCGACAGCTTCTCCTCGCCGCGCAGCTTGGCGTGCGGGAGGCCGATCCCCATGCCCTCCAACAACATCGTGTAGTCGGTCTCGGGCGGGACCGGGACGGGGGTCAGGCCCCGCTTGTGCAGCAGGGCGTTGAAGATCCGCCCGTGCTTGTCCTCGTCGGCCCCGTGCCGGACGATCTTCGGGGCCAGGTCGGCCATGCCCGGCGGCACCAGGGCGGCGATCCGGGCGTTCTCCCAGCCCCCCTGGGCCTCGCCGCCCGCGGCGATCGAGCAGAACAGCCGGAAGGACTCGTCCTCGTCGAGGATCTCCTGGAACAGGCTTCGGGCCGAGAGCATCACTGCCACCTCCTACGGGTCCCCCGTCCGAGTCAAAGGCCGCGGCGCCGGGCGGGCAACAGGGAGGCGGGACCCGCTGGGCCGAACGGCGGACGCGGCGGAGCGCCCCCGCGGGCCGGAGCGCGCCCCGGCGAGCCCTCCGGGGCCCCCGCGCGCCCGCGCACGGCCCGGGGGAGTCGCCTTCTCCCGCCGGGACCGGGCCGGGGCAGGAGACCGGGGCCGGGGGACCGGGGCCGGGGCCCGACGGGTCAGAGCCAGCCGCGGCGCTTGAAGAGCCGGAACAGGGCGACGACCGCCCCGCCCATCACCAGCAGGGCCGCCGGGTAGCCCCACCACTGCCGCAGTTCCGGCATGTGCTCGAAGTTCATGCCGTAGATCCCGGCGACCATCGTCGGCACGGCCGCCATCGCCGCCCAGGCGGAGATCTTCCGCATGTCGTCGTTCTGCCGCACCCCCATCTGCGCGAGGTGCGCCGCGAGCGCGTCCGACAGCAGCCGGTCCAGGCCGTCCACGGACTCGTTCGCCCGCGCCAGGTGGTCCGCCACGTCCCGGAAGAACGGCCGGGACCGCTCGGGCACGAAGGGCACCCCCATCCCCGCCAGCCGGGTCATCGGCATCGTCAGCGGGTTCGAGGCCCGCCGGAACTCCAGCACCTGCCGCTTGAAGGAGTAGATCCGCGCGGCCGTGCCCGCGTCCGCGCCGTTCGGGGCGAACACGTCCGCCTCCAGGCCCTCCAGGTCCGTCTGGAGCTCGGCCGCCACCTCCACGTAGGCGTCCACCACCGCGTCGCTCACCGCGTACAGCACCGCCGCCGGACCGTGCCGCAGCACCTCCGGTTCCTTCTCCAGCCGTTGCCGCACCACCCCCAGCCCGGCCCCGCGGCCGTGCCGGACGGTCACCACGAAGGAATCGCCGAGGAACACCATCAACTCGCCCGTGGAGACGCTGTCCGTGGCCTCGTCGTAGAACACCGGTTTCAGCACCACCGTCAGGGCGTCGTCGTACGCCTCCAGCTTCGGGCGCTGATGCGCGGTCAGCGCGTCCTCCACCGCCAGCGGATGCAGCCCGAACTCGCTGCTGACCAGCTCGAACTCCTTCTCCGTGGGCTCGTGGAGCCCGATCCAGAGGAAGGCGTCCCCGGTGGCGCGGGCCTCCGCGAGGGCGTCGGAGAAGTCCGCGGGCCCGTCCGTACGGGTCCCGTCGCGGTAAATCGCGCAGTCAACGATCACCCGGGCATTCTCCTCCCCGCCGGGACGGCCCGAGCACCGCGCGCGCTCCCGCCCGCCCCCGACGAACCCCGCCTTCCCCGCGCCCCGGGCGCTTACCCTGTGCGCATGGCCACCCTGATCCTCGTGCGGCACGGACGGTCCACCGCCAACACCTCCGGCGTGCTCGCCGGATGGACCCCCGGCGTCGCCCTCGACGAACACGGCGCGGCGCAGGCCGCCGCCCTGCCGGCCCGGCTCGCGGCCCTGCCGCTCACGGCGGCCGTCGCCAGCCCCCTCCAGCGCTGCCAGGAGACCCTGCGGCCGCTCCTGGAGGCCCGGCCCGGACTGACCCTCCACACCGACGACCGGGTCGGCGAATGCCACTACGGGGACTGGTCCGGGCGCAAGCTCGCCGAACTGGCCGACGAACCCCTCATGCGCACCGTGCAGCAGCACCCCTCGGCCGCCGCCTTCCCCGGCGGCGAGTCCCTGCGCGCCATGCAGCACCGCGCGGTGGAGGCCGTCCGCGAATGGAACGACCGGATCGTCGCCGAACACGGCGAGGACGCCCTGTTCCTGGTCTGCTCGCACGGCGACATCATCAAGTCGCTGGTCGCCGACGCCCTCGGCATGCACCTGGACCTCTTCCAGCGGGTCTCCGTGGAGCCCTGCTCCGTCACCGTGATCCGCTACACCCCGATGCGGCCCTACCTGCTGCGCCTGGGCGACACCGGCGACCTGTCCTCCCTGGCCCCCCGCGAGCCCGCCTCCGGCACGGCGGACGGGGACCCGGACGGGACGGCGGACGGCGGCGGCCACGGCGGGGACGCGGTCGTGGGCGGTGCCACGGGCGCGGGGTGATCGCCGGGCGCAGTAGGGTGGAGAGGGCCACAACAGGCCCGTGCCATCACCGAACTGACCTGCTCCCGCAGCCGAAACCCTGGAGACTGGACGTGCCCCGTCAGGTGTTCCTCTACGACCCGCCGGACCGCTTCGTGGCCGGTACGGTGGGCCTGCCCGGACGCCGTACGTTCTTCCTCCAGGCGTCCACCGGCCCCCGGACCACCAGCGTGTCCCTGGAGAAGACGCAGGTGGCGGCCCTGGCCGAGCGGATGGACGAGCTCCTCGACGAGGTCGTGCGCCGGACCGGCGGCAACGCCCCCGTGCCCGCGGTGGCCTCCACCGAGGCCGCCGACACCGCCCCGCTGGACGTCCCCGTCGAGGAGGAGTTCCGGGTCGGCACCATGGCCCTGGCCTGGGACGGCGAGGCCCAGCGCATGATCGTCGAGGCGCAGGCCCTGGTCGAGCTCGACGCGGACTCCGAGGAGGACCTCGCCGAGGCCGAGGAGCGGCTCCTCCAGGACGAGGAGAACGGCCCGCCGATGCTGCGGGTCCGCCTCACCGGAGCCCAGGCCCGCGCCTTCGCCAAGCGGGCCCTCGACGTCGTCAACGCGGGCCGCCCGCCCTGCCCGCTGTGCAGCCTGCCCCTGGACCCGGAGGGCCACGTATGTCCGCGCCAGAACGGATACCGGCGCGGAGCGTGACCGTGCCCGCCGCCCCCGATCCCGCCGCCACCGCCCCCGGGCCGGACGCCCCCGCCCCGGACGCGGCGGCCCTGGAGCGGGTGCTCGCCCTCGGGGAGCTGACCGTCCTCGGCCGGATCCGCGAGGCGTCCAACGCCGTCCTGCGGTGCACCGTCCACCACGGGGGCACCACCCTGGACTGCGTGTACAAGCCGGTCGCCGGGGAGCGCCCGCTCTGGGACTTCCCCGACGGCAACCTCGCCCGCCGCGAGGTCGCCGCCTACCTGCTCTCCCGCGCCACCGGCTGGGAGCTCGTCCCGCCCACCGTGCTCCGGGACGGCCCCTACGGCGAGGGCATGGTCCAGCAGTGGATCGAGACCGCCGCCGACGACGACCCCGCCACCCCGGGGGACGAGGGAGCGGAGCCCGGCGGCCTCCTCGCCCTCGTCGACGGCGAGGAGGCGGGGGAGGGCTGGCGGCCCATCGGCTTCGCCGAGGTCGGCGAGGGCCGCACCGCCCTCCTCGTGCACGCCGACGACCCCCGGCTGCGGCGCCTCGCCGTCCTCGACGCCGTGATCAACAACGGCGACCGCAAGGGCGGACACCTCCTCGACGCCCCCGACGGCCGGCTCTACGGCATCGACCACGGAGTGACCTTCCACACCGAGGACAAGCTCCGCACCCTCCTCTGGGGCTGGGCCGGCAGCCCCCTGCCCGACGAGGCCCGCACCGTCCTCACCGACCTCGCCGCGGCCCTCGCCGAGGGCACCCCCCTCGCCACCCGCCTGGCCGAACTGATCACCCCCGCCGAGCTGGCCGCCGTACGGGACCGGGTGGCCGGGCTGCTGCGCACCGGACGCCACCCCGAACCCTCCGGGCAGTGGCCCGCCATCCCCTGGCCCCCCGTCTGACGTGCACCGCCGTCCGCACGGCGGGCGAGCACACCCCGGCCCGGAACGCAAGGGCGCCGATCCGGCCGGGGTGCCGATCCGGTTCGTTTCCGGAACATCCGTCCGGTTAGGCTCAGGGCATGCATGCCTGGCCAGCTTCTGAGGTTCCCGCCCTGCCCGGCAAGGGCCGCGACCTCCGGATCCACGACACCGCGACCGGTGCGACGACCACCCTCGTCCCCGGTCCCGTCGCCCGCCTCTACGTCTGCGGGATCACCCCGTACGACGCGACCCACCTGGGGCACGCGGCGACCTACAACGCGTTCGACCTCGTGCAGCGCGTGTGGCTCGACACCAAGCGTCAGGTCCACTACGTCCAGAACGTGACCGACGTGGACGACCCGCTCCTGGAGCGGGCCCTGCGCGACGGCCAGGACTGGACCGAGCTCGCCGAGCGCGAGACCTCCCTCTTCCGCGAGGACATGACCGCCCTGCGGATGCTGCCCCCGCGCCACTACATCGGCGCCGTCGAGGCCATACCGGGCATCGTGCCCCTGGTCGAGCGCCTCCGCGACGCGGGCGCCGCCTACGAACTCGACGGCGACGTCTACTTCTCCGTCGAGTCCGACACCCACTTCGGGCAGGTCTCCGGCCTCGACGCCGACGCCATGCGACTGCTCTCCGCCGAACGCGGCGGCGACCCCGACCGGCCCGGCAAGAAGAACCCCCTCGACCCGATGCTGTGGATGGCCGCCCGCGAGGGCGAGCCCAGCTGGGACGGCGGTTCCCTCGGCCGCGGCCGCCCCGGCTGGCACATCGAGTGCGTGGCCATCGCCCTGGAACACCTCGGCATGGGCTTCGACATCCAGGGCGGCGGCTCCGACCTCGCCTTCCCGCACCACGAGATGGGCGCCTCCCACGCCCAGGTCCTCACCGGCGAGTTCCCCATGGCCAAGGCGTACGTCCACGCCGGCATGGTCGCCCTGGACGGCGAGAAGATGTCCAAGTCGAAGGGCAACCTCGTCTTCGTCTCCGCGCTGCGCCGCGCCGGCACCGACCCCGCCGCGATCCGCCTCGCCCTGCTCTCCCACCACTACCGCTCCGACTGGGAGTGGACCGACGCCGTCCTCCAGGAGGCCGAGGCCCGCCTCGCCCGCTGGCGCGCCGCCGTCTCCCGCCCCGACGGGCCCTCCGCCGACGCCCTCGTCGAGGAGGTCCGCGCGGCCCTGTCGGAGGACCTCGACGCCCCCGCGGCCCTGGCCGCCGTGGACCGCTGGGCCGCCCTCCAGGACACCGCCGGCGGCACCGACGAGGCCGCCCCCGGCCTGGTCTCCCGCACCGTCGACGCCCTCCTCGGCGTCGCCCTGTAGTCGACCCGTCCGGGCCCCGCGCCCGGACACGCGCGAGGGGCCGGTACCCACGGGTACCGGCCCCTCCGCGCTGTCCCGGCACCGCCGGGCCGTCCGCCCCACCGGGGCCGGACCTCAGGACTCCGTGCCGGGCTCCTCACCGCGGTCCTCCGGGGCGGGGTCCGCCGCCGGGCCCTCCGGGTCCACCGGCTTGCGCCGCGACGGACGCGCCCGCCCGCCGGAGGTGTCCCGCAGGTACGGACCCTCACCGGACTCCGGAGCCGGGCCCGGACCGCCGTCCCGGCGCCGCAGGTACCGCTCGAACTCCCGGGCGATGGCCTCTCCCGAGGCCTCGGGGAGGTCCGCGGTGTCCCGGGCCTCCTCCAGCGTCTGCACGTACTCCGCCACCTCGCTGTCCTCGGCGGCCAGCTGGTCCACGCCCAGCTGCCAGGCCCGGGCGTCCTCCGGCAGCTCGCCCAGCGGGATCCGAAGGTCGATCAGGTCCTCCAGCCGGTTCAACAGCGCCAGCGTCGCCTTCGGGTTCGGCGGCTGCGACACGTAGTGCGGGACCGCCGCCCACAGCGACACCGCCGGCACCCCGGCGTGCGTGCACGCCTCCTGCAGGATCCCCACGATCCCCGTCGGACCCTCGTACCGGGTCTCCTCCAGGTCCAGGGTCCGCGCCAGGTCCGGATCCGAGGTGACCCCGCTCACGGGCACCGGCCGGGTGTGCGGGGTGTCACCCAGCAGCGCCCCCAGGATCACCACCATCTCGACGCCCAACTCGTGGGCGAAACCGAGGATCTCGTTGCAGAACGACCGCCACCGCATGGACGGTTCGATGCCCCGCACCAGCACCAGGTCACGGGGCTTGGCCCCGCCGATGCGCACCACCGACAGACGCGTCGTCGGCCAGGTGATCTTCCGTACTCCGCCGTCCAGCCACACCGTGGGGCGGTTGACCTGGAAGTCGTAGTAATCCTCGGCGTCCAGCGCCGCGAACACCTCGCCCTTCCACTCCCGGTCCAGGTGCGCCACCGCACCGGAGGCCGCGTCACCCGCGTCGTTCCAGCCCTCGAACGCGGCCACCATGACCGGGTCGATCAGCTCGGGCACGCCCTCAAGCTCGATCACCCAGGTCTCCTTCCGAAGTTCCCTTGCGTTACCGGGGTCAGCCTACGGCTTGGATCCATCCCCGCCACAGCGTGCGGAAAACGGCTGTACGGAAGGTGTACGGATCACGCCGGAGGGCGGCCCGACCAGCGGACCGCCCTCCTCGGCCGGATCACACCGGCCACCCTCTTCCTCAGCCCTCGCGGCGGAGCATCCCCTCGACCCGGGCCCGCACCTCGTCGGTGTCCAGACCGCGGATCGTCAGGGTCGTGCGACGGCGCAGCACGTCCTCCGCCGTCTGCGCCCACTCGCAGTCCCGGGCGTACGCGACCTGCGCCCAGATCTCCGGCCCGTCCTCGTGGATCCGCTCGCCCAGCGCCGGGTCCTCGTTCACCAGGCGGGCGATGTCGAAGGCCAGCGAACCGTAGTGGGTGGCCAGGTGACGGGCGGTCAGCGGGTCCATCCGCGTGCCCGGCTCCCGGTCCACCAGCAGCCGGTGCGCGACCGCGTTCGGGTTGGCGACACCGGGCAGCGGCACCCGGCGCACCAGCGACTTCACCGGCTCCATGTCCTCGGTGAGCGGGCTCCCCGGCAGCTTCGCCAGCTTGTCCATGACCACGCGACCGATGTGCCGGTACGTGGTCCACTTGCCGCCTGCCACGGACAGCATGCCGCCCTTGCCCTCGGTGACCACGGTCTCCCGCTTGGCCTTCTCCACGTCCCCCGGGCCGCCGGGCAGCACCCGCAGGCCCGCGAAGGCGTAGGTCATCAGGGACCGGTCGAGGTCGGCGCCCTGCACCGAGAACGCCGCCTCGTCCAGGATCTGCTGGATGTCGGACTCGGTGGCCCGCACGTCCGCCGGGTCCCCCTCGTACTTCTCGTCGGTGGTGCCCAGCAGCAGCTGGTCCTCCCACGGCAGCGCGAAGGTGATGCGGTACTTGTCTATCGGGGTGGCCATGGCGGCCTTCCACGGAGACTTCCGCTTCATGACGATGTGCGCGCCCTTGGACAGCCGGATCGACGGGGCGGCGTGCTTGTCCTCCATCCGCCGCAGGTGGTCCACCCACGGGCCGGTGGCGTTGAGCACCACGCGGGCGTCCACTCCGAACTCGGTGCCGTCCATGCGGTCCCGCAGCTCGGCCCCGGACACCCGGCCGCCGGTCGTGCGCAGCCCGGTGACCTCCGCGTGGTTGAGGACCACGGCCCCGGACTCGACGGCCGCGCGGACCGTCATGACGGCCACCCGGGAGTCGTTCATCTGGTGGTCGTAGTAGACCGCCACGGCCTTCAGGTTGTCGGTGCGCAGCGCCGGGTTGTCGGCGGCGGCCCGGGCCGGGCTGATGACCTTGCCCATGCCGTCGCCGAAGGCCGAGAGCGCGGAGTAGGCGAAGACGCCCGCGCCCAGCTTGGCCGCGCCCACCGGGCCGCCCTTGTAGACGGGCAGGTAGAAGGTGAGCGGGTTGACCAGGTGCGGGGCCACGTCCTTGGCCAGCACCCGGCGCTCGTGGTGGTTCTCCGCGACCAGCTTGACGGCGCCGGTCTGGAGGTAGCGCAGGCCGCCGTGCACCAGCTTGGAGGAGGCGGAGGAGGTGGCGCCGGCGAAGTCGCCGGCGTCCACCATGGCGACCCGCAGACCCGACTGCGCGGCGTGCCAGGCCACGGAAGTGCCCAGGATCCCGCCGCCGATGACCAGCAGGTCGTAGGTGGCCTTGGCCAGCTGCTCTCTGGTCTCGGCGCGGCTCGCGGTGGAACCGGCGGTCGGGTGCGTGCCCAGGGCGGGCACGCTCTGCAGGCTGCTCATTGTTAGCTCCTCGTCAGCTGTCAGTGATCGACGTGTGCGTCAGCCGGGTGCGTCAGCTGTGGTCGTCCTCGTCGATCCAGCCCATGGTCCGCTCGACGGCCTTGAGCCAGTTCTTGTACTCGCGGTCCCGCTGGTCGGCGGGCATCCGCGGGGTCCACTCGGCGGCCCGGCGCCAGTTGGCGCGCAGGGCGTCGGTGTCGGGCCAGAAGCCGACGGCCAGGCCGGCGGCGTAGGCGGCGCCGAGGCAGGTGGTCTCGGCGACCATCGGGCGCACCACGGGGGCGTCCACGAAGTCGGAGAGGGTCTGCATCAGCAGGTTGTTGGAGGTCATGCCGCCGTCGACCTTGAGGGCCGCCAGCTCGACGCCGGAGTCCTTGGTCATGGCGTCGGTGATCTCGCGGGTCTGCCAGGCGGTGGCCTCCAGCACGGCGCGGGCGATGTGGGCCCGGGTGACGTAGCGGGTGAGGCCGGCGATGACGCCGCGGGCGTCGGAGCGCCAGTACGGGGCGAAGAGGCCGGAGAAGGCGGGCACGAAGTAGGCGCCGCCGTTGTCCTCCACGGAGGAGGCCAGGGTCTCGATCTCGGCCGCGGTCTTGATCATGCCCATCTGGTCGCGCATCCACTGGACGAGCGAGCCGGTGACGGCGATGGAGCCCTCCAGGGCGTAGACCGGCTTCTCGTCGCCGATCTGGTAGCCGACGGTGGTCAGCAGGCCGCTGTAGGAGTTGATGATCTTGTCGCCGGTGTTCATGAGCATGAACGTGCCGGTGCCGTACGTGGACTTCGCCTCGCCCTCGGCGAAACAGGTCTGGCCGAAGAGGGCGGCCTGCTGGTCGCCGAGCGCGGAGGCCACCGGGACGCCCGCGAGGGCGCCGCTCTTGACCTCGCCGTAGACCTCGGCGGAGGACCGGATCTCGGGGAGCACGTTGGCCGGGATGTCGATGGACTGGAGGATGCGCTCGTCCCAGGCCAGCTCGTGCAGGTTCATGAGCAGGGTGCGGGAGGCGTTGGTGACGTCGGTGACGTGCCGGCCGCCGTCGGTGCCGCCGGTCAGGTTCCAGATGACCCAGCTGTCCATGGTGCCGAAGAGGATGTCCCCGGCCTCGGCGCGCTCGCGCAGGCCCTCGACGTTGTCGAGCAGCCAGCGGACCTTCGGGCCGGAGAAGTAGGAGGCCAGCGGGAGGCCGGTCTCGCGGCGGAAGCGGTCCTGGCCGACGTTGCGGCCGAGCTCCTTGCACAGGGCGTCGGTGCGGGTGTCCTGCCAGACGATGGCGTTGTGCACGGGCTCGCCGGTGTGGCGGTCCCACATCAGGGTGGTCTCGCGCTGGTTGGTGATGCCGACCGCCTTGACGTCGGCGGCGGTGATCTCGGCCTTGGCGAGCGCCCCGGCGATCACCTCCTGCACGTTCGTCCAGATCTCGGTGGCGTCGTGCTCGACCCAGCCCGGCTTCGGGAAGATCTGCTCGTGCTCCTTCTGGTCCACGGCGACGATGCGGCCGTCGCGGTCGAAGACGATGCAGCGGGAGGAGGTGGTGCCCTGGTCGATGGCGGCGATGAAGGGGCCGGTGCTCGTGGTCATGAGGTCTGCTCCTGGCAGTGGTGAGGGCGGAAGCGTCGGGTGCAGCTGACGTGGTTCAGACGAATCAGGCGAACGCGATGTTGTAAAGACCGCCTGCGAGGGCGGCACCGGCGAGCGGGCCGACCACGGGGATCCAGGAGTAGCTCCAGTCCGAGCCGCCCTTGTTCGGCAGCGGCAGGAGGGCGTGGACGATGCGCGGGCCGAGGTCGCGCACCGGGTTGATGGCGTAGCCGGTGGGCCCGCCCAGCGAGAGGCCGATGCCGACGACCACGAAGGAGGTGATCAGGACGCCGATGACGCCGAGGCCCTTGCCGCCGTCCTGCAGGCCCTGGGTCAGGATCGCGAGGACGAGCACGGCGGTGCCGATGATCTCGGTGGCCAGGTTCTGCACCACGTTGCGGATCTCGGGGCCGGTGGAGAAGACGCCGAGCACGGGGCCCGCGGGGGCGGCCGGGTCGGTCTTGAGCTCCGGGTCGGTGAGGTGGCTGCGGAACTGCCCGTAGTACGTGATCCACATCAGCACGGAGCCGATCATGGCGCCGAGCAGCTGGCCGGCCAGGTAGGTGCCGGTGTTGCTCCAGTCACCGTCCTTGACGGCGATGCCGACCGTGACGGCCGGGTTGAGGTGCGCGCCCGAGAGCGGGGCGGAGACGTACGCGGCGATCAGGACCGCGAAGCCCCAGCCGAAGGTGATGGCGAGCCATCCCGCGTTGCGCGCCTTGGAGCTCTTGAGAGTCACGGCGGCGCAGACGCCACCGCCGAGCAGAGTGAGCAGGGCGGTACCGATGGTCTCGCCGATGAAGATGTCGGAGGTGGACACCCGCGACTCCTTTGTCCTACGTCCAGGGGGTGAGCGCGCCGCCGGGTCCCGTCCGGCGGCGTGCGCACTCGGTGAGTGCGATTCGGCCCTTGGCTCTGCCACACCCTAACGCGTATTGCCGGTAGGTGTTCGACAATGCCGACCGATGAACGGCAGTTTTCCGCCCCTGTGAAGACTGCGTCAAGAGGTCGAAGTGGCCGAATGTCGGATCGTTACCACTCGGTAAAACTGCCCAAACGGTGATCATTCGGGCATTCGAGGGTGTGAGGAAGGGGTGTGGCGGAAAATCGCCACACCCCTGGAAGCGGTCGAGGAGGTCCCGCGCGGAGCCCCCGACGGGCCCACGCCGACCCGCGGGAGGGGCTCAGAAGCGTCCGGCGCCCAGATCCCGGGAGACCGACCGGGCGCAGTCCCGCACGGCCGCCACGAGCTCGGAGCGGACCTCTCCGGCGTCCCCGCAGACCCGTTCCACGGCTCCCGCCACGGCCACCGCGCCGACCGGCATCCGCCGCCGGTCGTGGATCGGGGCCGCCACCGAGGCCAGTCCCTCCCAGGTCTCCTCCACGTCGCAGGCCCAGCCGCGGGCCCGGGTCAGGTCGAGCACCGCCTCGAACCCGGCGGGATCGGTCACGGTGGCCGGGGTGAAGGCCTTGCGCTCGCCCTCCACGGCCTCGCTGTGCGCCACCGGGTCGTAGGCCGACAGCACCTTGCCGAGCGCCGTGGAGTGCAGCGGCTGCATGGCCCCCACCTCCAGCACCTGGCGGCTGTCGTCGGGCCGGAACACGTGGTGCATGATCAGCACCCCCTGCTTGTGCAGCACCCCCACGTACACGCTCTCGCCGCTGGCGCGGGCCAGGTCGTCCGTCCAGACCAGGGCGCGGGCCCGCAGCTCGTGCACGTCCAGGTAGCTGTTCCCGAGCCGCAGCAGCTCGGCGCCCAGCTGGTAGCGGCCGGACGCGGCGTCCTGCTCGACGAAGCCCTCCGCCTGGAGGGTGCGCAGGATCCCGTGGGCGGTCCCCTTGGCCAGGCCGAGGGCGGAGGCCACGTCGGACAGTCCCAGACGGCGCTCGCCGCCGGCGAGCAGACGCAGCATCGCAGCAGCCCGTTCGAGCGACTGGATGTTCCGTGCCATCGCGCAGCCTCCTGTGCTTGCCGGTCCGTCCCGGCTTCTTGATCAGGACGACGGACCGGACGTGGTTCGACAATGACGAACACTATCGGTCCATGCCGACCTTCTGCTCGGTCGTGGAAAGTCTGTCAAGACGGAGTCGAGCCAGCCACCCCCGGAACAGGATGCACGGAGAGTTGGCGCAGTCGTGTCCGGAGGCTGGGATGGCCTCACGACCCGGACACCCGCGCGGTTACTCTGACGACGTGCGCTCTGGACACACAGGGCGCAAAGCCGACAGCCGTCGCACTCCAGGGAGCATTCCATGGCCTCGTTGCCGAACCCGTCCGCCGACACCCAGTCCCGGGCCGACGCCCTCCGCGAGGCCCTCGCCTCGCGCGTGGTCGTGGCCGACGGGGCGATGGGAACGATGCTCCAGGCGCAGGACCCGAC
>NZ_JBEOSD010000116.1:0-26589 GCF_040302735.1 Streptomyces sp. NPDC097619
GGGGGCCGTCCCCCCCGGCCGGATTCCTGGCGGTCCCCCCGGCACGGCCGGGGGAGGGTGCTCAGGCCCCGGCGGAGATCCGCGCGAGACGCTGGGCCTCCTCGCGGGTGGAGACCGCGATGGCCTCCTCGTCCGCGAAGAGCAGGCGGTTGTCCTCGACGATCTGCTTGCCGTTGACGAAGGACGCCGTCACCGGGGCGGCCGCGCCGAACACCAGGGCGGTGACCGGGTCGGCGATCGAGGAGTGCAGGAAGGTGCTCAGGTTCCACAGCACCAGGTCGGCGAGCTTGCCCGCCTCCAGGGAGCCGATGTTGTCGGCGCGGCCGAGGACCTGCGCGCCGCCGTAGGTGCCGAGGCGCAGGGCCTGGCGGGCGTTGAGCGCGCGCTCGCGGTGCACCGGGTTGAGGCGGTTGATGAGCAGGGCGTTGCGGAGCTCGGTGTGGAGCTCACCGGACTCGTTGGAGGCGGTGCCGTCCACGCCGAGGCCGACCGGGACGCCGGCGGCCAGCATGTCCGGGACGCGGGCGATGCCGGCGGCCAGACGGGCGTTGGAGGAGGGGCAGTGCGCCACACCGGTCTTGGTCCGGGCGAACGCGGCGATGTCGGAGTCGTTCATGTGGACGCTGTGCGCCATCCACACGTCCTCGCCGAGCCAGCCGGTGGACTCGAAGTAGTCCGTGGGGCCCATGCCGAAGAGCTCGTGGCAGAACTTCTCCTCTTCCACGGTCTCGCTGCCGTGGGTGTGGAGGCGCACGCCGAGGCGGCGGGCCAGCTCGGCACCCTGCTTGAGCAGTTCGGTGGAGACGGAGAAGGGGGAACAGGGGGCGACGGCGACCTGGGTCATCGCGTCGAAGGAGGCGTCGTGGTGCTTCTTGACGGTCTCCTCGGTGGCGGCGAGGGCGCCTTCGAGGGTCTCGACGGCGAAGTCCGGGGGCAGGCCGCCGTCCTTCTCGCTGCGGTCCATGGAGCCGCGGGCGAGGGTGAAGCGGACGCCCATCTCGGAGGCGGCGCGGATGATCGCGCCGGAGAGGTCGCCGGAGCCCTGGGGGAAGACGTAGTGGTGGTCCATGGCGGTGGTGACACCGCCGCGGGCCATCGCGGCCAGCGAGCCCTGGGCGGCCGAGTAGGCCATCTGCTCGTCGATGCGCGACCAGGTCGGGTACAGCGCGACGAGCCAGTTGAAGAGGTTGTGGTCGGTGGCCAGGCCACGGGTGATCCACTGGTAGAAGTGGTGGTGCGTGTTGACCAGACCGGGGGTCACGAGGTGCCCGGTGGCGTCGATGCGGCGTACGACGTTGTCGAGGTTCTCGGGGGCGTTGCCCGCGCCGATGGACTCGATCCGGTTGCCGGCGATGACGATGTGGCCCGAGGCGTACTCGGTGTCGTTGGCGTCGACCGTCGCGATGGCGCAGTTCTCGATGACGATGCGCTCGACCGCGCTGTCAGGGGCTGCCGGTGCTGCCATGGGACTTCCTCGTGCTTTCAGTGGCGGTGCGGGCACGGCAAGGCCCATGGGATTTGAGTGCCGGAGCCGGGGGCCTTGACAGCTGACAGTACTGCCGCCCCGTGTGATGCGTCCGGGTGCCGAATCAGGAAGTGGAATCGTGTTCCGAGCGCGTCCCGGGGCCACTGCGGAGCCCCGGGACGCGTGCGCGTCAGAGGTTGGTCATGTCCACCGGGATGCGCGCGTCGACGCCGTCCCGCAGGATCGTCGCCTCGATCAGACCGTAGGGACGGTCCGCGGCGAAGTAGACCTCGTTGTCGTTCTTGAGGCCGAAGGGCTCCAGGTCGACGAGGAAGTGGTGCTTGTTCGGGAGCGAGAAGCGGACCTCGTCGATCTCCGAACGGTGGTTGATGATCCGCGAACCCATCTGGTACAGGGTCTGCTGGAGGGAGAGGGAGTAGGTCTCCGCGAAGGCTTCCAGCATGTGCTTGCGGGTGGCCTCGTAGGACTTCTCCCAGTTGGGCATCCGCTGGTCGTCGTCGGTCCAGTTGAACCGCCAGCGACCCGACACCTGGGTGGCCAGGATGCGGTCGTACGCCTCCTGCAGGGTCGTGTACTTGTCCTTCACGTAACCCCAGAACTCGGAGTTCGTGGAGTTCATGACGACCAGGTCCTTGAGGCCGGAGATGACCTCCCAGTTCGTGCCGTCGTACGTGATCTGGGTGACGCGGGTCTCCTGGCCCTTGCGGACGAAGGAGTGCTTGACCTCGTCGGCACCGATGAACTTGGAGTTGGCGTCGGAGGTGGCGATCCGCTCCCAGCCGTACTCCTCGATGCGGATGCGCGCCCGGTGGATCGGCTCCTGGCTGTTGACGAACCAACGCGCCAGGTGGATGCCGAACTGCTCGGCGGACTCGATGCCGTACTCCTTGGCGAACGCGTACACCGTGTTCTTGGTGGTGTCCGTCGGGAGGACGTTGGCGTTCGAGCCGGAGTAGTGGACGTCGTCCATGTCGCCGGAGAGGGCGACCGAGACGTTCAGGTCCTTGATGTGGTGGGTGTCGCCGTCCCGCGTGATCTTGACGACGCGGTTCTCTGCTTTGCCGTACTGGTTCTGGCCGAGAATCGTGGGCATGTCTGCTAGCTCCCTCGGTAAACGGAGTAGCCGAACGGGTTGAGCAGCAGCGGTACGTGGTAGTGCTCACCCGGGGCGACCGCGAACGTGATGGTCACCTCGGGGAAGAACGCACCGCTGTCCCTTACGCGGGGGGCGTCCTGCTGCGCCTCGGCTTGCTTCTTGGAGAAGTACGTCTCGGTCTCGAAGTCGAGACGTACGTGGGTGGTGCCCTCCGGCAGGGCCGGCAGGTCCTTGCAGCGTCCGTCGGCGTCGGTGGCGGAACCTCCGAGCGCCGCCCAGTCGCCGTCGAGGCCGCTGCGGGCCGACAGGGCGATGGCGACGCCTTCGGCGGGGCGGCCGATGCTGGTGTCCAGGATGTGCGTGGACACGAACGCGGTGGTCTCGGTGCTCATGCGCTGTTCACTCTCCTTCTGCGAGTCGCGTCAGACGGATCCGGTTGATCTTGACGAGTTCCCCGCGGGCGATCTCCCGCTCGGTCTCGGCGTCGTTCTCGATGCGGATCCTGACGGCGTCCCGCATCTGCTCACCGGTGGCCCCGGTGGCGCAGATCAGGAAGACGTGACCGAACTTGTCCTGGTAGGCCAGGTTGAGTTCCAGCAGTTCGGCCTTCAGTTCCTCGGAGGCTCCGGCCATGCCGCGCTGTTCGCGGGCGGAGGTCGGGTCACCGGGCTTCGGCCGGCCGATCGGCGGGTGGCCCTCCATCGCCTCTCCCAGGTCCGCGGCGGTGAGCTCGGCCATGGCGGCGTCGCTCGCGGCGAACAGGGCGTCGACGGTGGCGTACGGGCGCTGGGCGAGCAGCTTGCTCCCCCACGCCGAACTGGCGCACACCTCGTGCAGTTCGGCCGAGGCCGCACTGTCGTCCAAGGTGTTGAACCGGGTGAGACCCGGGGTCGGACTCGAAGTCACGGGAAGCCTCCGTGGCCTTGTTGCTTACGGGCTGGGAGTAGCTAACGCCTTCGACAACATCGCGTCAACACTTTGTTGAAACTTCCCGTACACAAAAGCCGCCGCCCGGTCGAATCGGGCGGCGGCTCGTCACCGTCGGTGAGTCGGCACTCACCCTTGGCTGTTCTTGTTGGGATTTTCCCTGTTCAGGTAGTTGTACACCGTGAATCGGCTGACGCCGAGGGCGCCCGCGACGGTCTCCACGCCGTGCCGCACGGAGAAGGCGCCGCGCGCCTCCAGTATGCGCACCACGTCCTGCTTGGCCTTCCGGTCCAGCTGCGCGAGCGGTATGCCGTGCCGCCGTTCCAGCGCGGCCAGGATGTGGTCCAGGGAGTCGGAGAGCTGGGGCAGCCGCACCGCGAGCAGGTCCCGCCCCTCCCAGGCCAGCACCACGTCGTCCGGCCCGGCGGCCGCGGGCTCCATCAGCTCGCCGCCCATGGCGTCCACCAGCGGCTTGACCGCGGCGACGAAGGGGTGGTCGCGGGGTTCGGTCATCGCTCGCCCTCCGGGAGCACGTTCACCTGGAGCGAGACCCGGGTGGCCCCGGAGCCCAGCGCGTCGCGCAGCAGGTCGGCCACGGCGGCCAGCACCTCTTCGGACCCGCCCTCGGCGGTGTTGCCGAAGGGGCCCACGTCCACGGCGTCCAGCTGGGCCTTCTGGATGACCTCGCGGGCGGCCACGGCGTGGGCGGGAGCCTCTTCGAGGTCGAAGGGCTCGGTCGTGAACTCCACTCTCAATCGCACTCCGTCACGCTACCCCGCCGTACCGATTTCCCGGCAGCCCCCACTTGACATCCACGCGGGGGCCCATGCAACCTTCCATCAAGCAGAAAACAACTTCCGCAATACGGAAGGAGCGCACACCCCTCATGGGATACACGGACCAGCGCTTCGATGTGAACCTGTCGATCCTCTTCACGGAACTCCCGCTCCTGGAGCGCCCCGCGGCCGCCGCCGCGGCGGGCTTCACCGCGGTCGAGCTGTGGTGGCCCTGGATCGAGACCCCCACTCCGGCACAGGAGGAGCTCGACGCCCTCAAGAAGGCTCTTGAGGACGCCGGCACCCAGCTGGTGGGGCTGAACTTCTACGCCGGGCAGCTGCCCGGACCCGACCGCGGCGCGGTCTCCGTTCCCGGTGAGGAGTCGGAGCGCTTCCGCGCCAACATCGACGTGGCCGCGGACTTCGCCGCCTCGGTGGGTTGCAAGGCACTCAACGCGCTGTACGGCAACCGCGTCGAGGGCGTGGACCCGGCCGTCCAGGACGAGCTCGCCCTGGAGAACCTGGTCGTCGCGGCCCGCGCCGCCGACCGGGTGGGCGCGATCCTGCTGATCGAGACCCTGAACAAGCCCGAGTCCCCGCTCTACCCGCTGGTGAGCGCACCCTCCGCGATCGAGGTCGTGGACAAGGTGAACGAGGCCACGGGCCTGGGGAACGCCAAGTTCCTCCTCGACCTGTACCACCTGGCGATGAACGACGAGGACCTCTCCGAGGTCATCGAAAAGTACGCCGCCAAGACCGGGCACGTCCAGATCGCGGACAAGCCGGGCCGGGGCGCCCCGGGCACCGGCGAGCTGCCGCTGGAAGACCTCCTCGACCAGCTGCGCAAGGCCGGCTACCAGGGCTTCGTCGGCCTGGAGTACAAGGCCGCCGACGCCGCCGCCTCCTTCGCCTGGCTGCCCGCCGAGGCCCGCGCGGCCGAGTAGGTCCGGGCGAAAGTCCAGCCGCCGCCCGCACTTTTCGTACCAAGCTTCCAGAGCTTTCGAGCTGCAAGAGAAGGACCCTCGTCATCATGAGCACTCTCCCCAAGATCGCGTGGATCGGCCTCGGCATCATGGGTTCCCCCATGTCCGAGAACCTCCTGAAGGCCGGCTACTCGGTGACCGGCTTCACCCTGGAGCAGGACAAGCTGGAGCGCCTGGCCGCCGCCGGCGGCTCCGCCGCCGGCTCCATCGCGGAGGCCGTCAAGGACGCCGACGTGATCATCACGATGGTGCCCGCCTCCCCGCAGGTCGAGGCCATCTCCTACGGCCCCGAGGGCATCCTGGAGAACGCCAAGTCCGGCGCCCTGATCGTGGACATGTCCTCGATCACCCCGCAGACCTCGGTCGACCTGGCGAAGAACGCCAAGGAGAAGGGCATCCGCGTCATCGACGCCCCCGTCTCCGGCGGCGAGGCCGGCGCCATCGAGGCCGTCCTCTCCATCATGGTCGGCGGCGAGCAGGCCGACTTCGACGAGGCACTCCCGATCCTGGAGGCCCTCGGCAAGGTCATCGTGCTGTGCGGCCCGCACGGCTCCGGCCAGACGGTCAAGGCCGCCAACCAGCTCATCGTCGCGGTCAACATCCAGGCGTGCGCCGAGGCCGTGGTCTTCCTGGAGAAGTCCGGCGTGAACCTCCAGGCCGCCCTGGACGTCCTCAACGGCGGTCTGGCCGGCTCCACCGTGCTGACCCGCAAGAAGGACAACTTCCTGAACCGCGACTTCAAGCCCGGTTTCCGGATCGACCTGCACCACAAGGACATGGGCATCGTCACCGACGCCGCCCGCAACGTCGGCGCGGCCCTCCCGGTCGGCGCGGTCGTCGCCCAGCTGGTCGCCTCGCTGCGCGCGCAGGGCGACGGCGGCCTGGACCACTCGGCCCTGCTCCGCGCCGTCGAGCGCCTCTCCGGCGCGCAGGTCTGATCGGCCGCGCCCCCTCTCCCCTGACGGGGACCTGAGTTTCCGGACGGCACCGGCGCTGACAACCTGTCCTGTCGCGCCCAAGCGCCGGTGCCGTCCGGATCACCTCTCTCCATCTTTCTTCAACAAACTGTTGACGCTGCGATCGGCCTGAATTTAGGCTCATCCGCATGGCGGAAGACGCTTTCCGTCAGCAGCTCCCGTACGGAAGGTCACCATGTCGAAGCGCGTGCTCACGACCGAGTCCGGCGCCCCGGTCGCCGACAACCAGAACTCCGCCACCGCCGGCGTCGGTGGCCCGCTCCTCATCCAGGACCAGCAGCTCCTGGAGAAGCTCGCCCGCTTCAACCGCGAGCGCATCCCGGAGCGCGTCGTGCACGCCCGCGGTTCCGCCGCGTACGGCTACTTCGAGGTGACCGACGACGTCACCGCCTGGACCTCGGCGAAGTTCCTGAACGAGGTCGGCAAGAAGACCGAGACCTTCCTGCGCTTCTCCACCGTCGCCGACTCCCTCGGTGGCGCGGACGCCGTCCGCGACCCGCGCGGCTTCGCGCTGAAGTTCTACACCGAGGACGGCAACTACGACCTCGTCGGCAACAACACCCCGGTGTTCTTCATCAAGGACCCGATCAAGTTCCCCGACTTCATCCACTCCCAGAAGCGCGACCCCTTCACGGGCAAGCAGGAGGCGGACAACGTCTGGGACTTCTGGGCCCACGCCCCCGAGGCCACGCACCAGATCACCTGGCTGATGGGCGACCGCGGCATCCCGGCCTCCTACCGCCACATGAACGGCTACGGCTCCCACACCTACCAGTGGACCAACGCCCAGGGCGAGGCCTTCTTCGTCAAGTACCACTTCAAGACGAACCAGGGCATCCGCAGCCTCTCCTCGGAGCAGGGCGCCGAGCTCGTCGGCAAGGACGCGAACTCGCACCAGACCGACCTGCTCCAGGCCATCGAGCGCGGCGTGAACCCGTCCTGGACCCTCTACGTCCAGGTCATGCCCGCCGCCGAGGCCGCGGACTACCGCTTCAACCCGTTCGACCTCACCAAGG
Source organism: Streptomyces sp. NPDC097619 (assembly GCF_040302735.1). Taxonomy (NCBI): domain Bacteria; kingdom Bacillati; phylum Actinomycetota; class Actinomycetes; order Kitasatosporales; family Streptomycetaceae; genus Streptomyces; species Streptomyces sp. NPDC097619. Next base: position 7,262 of record NZ_JBEOSD010000116.1, read on the forward strand.
TGTGGCCGCACGCGGACTACCCGCTCCAGCGCGTGGGCCGTCTGGTCCTCGACCGCAACCCGGAGAACGTCTTCGCCGAGGTCGAGCAGTCCGCCTTCTCCCCGAACAACTTCGTCCCGGGCATCACCGCCTCCCCGGACAAGATGCTCCAGGGCCGCCTCTTCGCCTACGCGGACGCCCAGCGCTACCGCCTCGGCGTCAACCACACCCTGCTGCCGGTGAACGCCCCCAAGGCCACCACCGCGCAGAACTACGGCCGCGACGGCGCCATGGCGCTCCGCAACGGCTCGCGCCACGACAAGAACTACGAGCCCAACTCGCACCTGGGCCCGGCCGAGACCGGTGACGCCCTCGGCGCCCCGCTCGCGGTGTCCGGCTACACCGGCACCCACGTCGCGCCCGCCCACACCAAGGACGACGACTTCTTCCAGGCCGGCGAGCTCTTCCGCCTGATGTCGGAAGAGGAGAAGCAGCGTCTGGTGGCGAACATCGCCGGTGGCCTGTCCCAGGTCTCCCGCGAGGACGTCATCGAGAAGAACCTGGCTCACTTCCACGCCGCCGACGCCGACTACGGCAAGCGCGTCGAGGAGGCCGTCCGCGCCCTGCGCGAGGACTGAGCCCACTGAACGCGCCGGGGGCCTGACGGGAGGTCGGGCCCCGGGTGCCAGCCCGCTGCCGCGGACCCGGATGAGGGGTGGTTCACGGCGATGGGCAGGACGAGGACCGCGGTGGCGTCGAGCCAGTGCGGTGGTAAAGGCTCCGAGGCGCGTCCCTTGACCTGAGGGGGACGCCAACCGGAGGGCCTGTCGACACCACCGCGGTCCCAGCCGCACGTCTCTCCCCTTATATAGAGGACGGGGCAACGCACAGAGCCCTTGTCCCCTATATAGGGGAGAACACCTCCCCCACAGACTCCGCCCGGCGGTGCGAACGTCCTGTCGCGCCAGCCTCGCCCCGTCGGGCGGTCAAGCCACACCCGCGGTGACACCACCGCACCAGCACCACCCCAGGCCAGAGCGCCGGGTCACGGACGGTCCCGTGACCCGGCGCTTTGTCGTGTCCGCGGGACGGCACGGGCGGGTCGCGTCCGGGGGCGGGGCAGGCGAGCAGGCGGGCAGGCGGGCAGGCGGGCAGGCGGGCAGGCGGGGTGGACGCGGCTCGCACGGCACGGTGTCCCGGCGTACGGCCCCTCCTGCACGGCCTTTCCGGGCGACCCTTCCCGCACGGCCCTACAGCCCTCCTGTACCGCCCTCCCGCACGGCCCTGGAGAGCGCGCGTGCACCGCCCCCACGGCGGGAGGGCCCGCGTGCCGCAGGCGGCCGGTCCCGAATCCCGCTCCCGCTCCCCGAGAGGAGACCGCGTCCCGGGTCCCGCGCACGGGGGCGGGTCCGGCTTCCCCGTCCGCGTACGGGGCCCGCACGGACCCCTCGGAGTACCGCCCCCACCCACCGCACCGCGTCCCGTACCGCACCCGAACCCCGCCCCCGCCGAAACCGACGCACCAGGAAGGGGCAAGGGAACGGGGAGCGGGAGGGGAGAAGGGGAGCCGGGAGAGGCGAACGCGAAACGGCCCCCGTCCCTCCTCCAGGAGGGGACGGGGGCCGTCCGGTGTGCGTGGAGCCCGCGGGGAGCCGGCTCGGAGCCGGATCAGACCTGCAGGGCCTTGATGGCGGTCGGCGCGTGGCCGGGCTCGGTGGCGAGCTCCTCGAACTCGGTCACGTCGCTCATGTCGACCGTCTTGCTCATCGCGATGTTGGTGATGCGCTCCAGGATCGCCTCGACGACGACCGGGACCTGGAACTCCTGCGCGAGCTTCTTCGCCTGCTCCAGGGCCTCGCCCAGCTTCTCCGGGTCGGTGACGCGGATCGCCTTGACGCCCAGGCCCTCGGCGACCTTGACGTGGTCCACGCCGTAGGCACCGATCTCGGGGGTGTTGATGTTCTCGAACTCGAGGTTGACCTCGAAGTTGATGCCCAGACCGCCCTGCGCCTGACGGATCAGGCCCAGGTAGGCGTTGTTCACGAGGACGTGGACGTAGGGGACCTTGTGCTGGGCGGCGACCGCCAGCTCCTCGATCATGAACTGGAAGTCGTAGTCACCGGACAGGGCGACGACCGGGACGTCCGGCTGCGCGGTGGCGGCGCCGATGGCGGCCGGGATCGTCCAGCCGAGCGGGCCGGCCTGGCCGCAGTTGATCCAGTGGCGCGGCTTGTACACGTGCAGGAACTGCGCGGCGGCGATCTGCGAGAGGCCGATGGTGGTGACGTAGCGCGTCTCCGGGCCGAAGGCCTTGTTCATCTCCTCGTACACGCGCTGCGGCTTCATCGGGATGTTCTCGAAGTGCGTGCGGCGCTGCAGGGTGGCCTTGCGCTCCTGCGCCGAGGCGGCCCAGGCGGTGAAGTCGGGGAGCTTGCCCGCGGCCTTCCACTCCTTGGCGATCTCGATGAAGAGCTCCAGGGCGGCCTTGGCGTCGGAGGCGATGCCGAAGTCCGGGGCGAAGATCTTGCCGAGCTGGGTGGGCTCGATGTCCACGTGGACGAACTTGCGGCCCTTGGTGTACGCCTCCAGGTTGTAGCCCGTGTGGCGGTTGGCCCAGCGGTTGCCGATGCCGATGACGGTGTCGGACTCCAGGAAGGTCGCGTTGCCGTAGCGGTGCGCCGTCTGGACGCCGACCATGCCCGCGGCCAGCTCGTGGTCGTCCGGGATGGTGCCCCAGCCCATCAGGGTGGAGATGACCGGGACGCCCGTCAGCTCGGCGAACTCGACCAGCAGGTCGGAGGCGTCGGCGTTGATGATGCCGCCACCGGCGACGATCAGCGGACGCTCGGCCTCCAGCAGGAAGCCCAGGGCCTTCTCGGCCTGCGCGCGGGTCGCGGTCGGCTTGTAGACCGGCAGCGGCTCGTAGGTCTCCGGGTCGAACTCGATCTCGGTCAGCTGGACGTCGATCGGCAGGTCGATGAGGACCGGGCCGGGACGGCCGGAGCGCATCAGGTGGAAGGCCTGCTGGAAGACGCCCGGGACCTGCGCGGCCTCCAGGACGGTGGTCGCGGCCTTCGTGACCGGCTTGGCGATCGAGGCGATGTCGACGGCCTGGAAGTCCTCCTTGTGGAGCTTCGAGACCGGAGCCTGGCCGGTGATGCACAGGATCGGGATGGAGTCCGCGATCGCGGAGTACAGGCCGGTGATCATGTCGGTGCCGGCGGGGCCGGAGGTACCGATGCAGACACCGATGTTCCCGGCCTGGGCGCGGGTGTAGCCCTCGGCCATGTGGGAGGCGCCCTCGACGTGGCGGGCGAGCGTGTGGTTGATGCCGCCGACGTTCTTGAGCTCGCGGTAGAAGGGGTTGATCGCGGCGCCGGGCACACCGAACGCCTGATCGATTCCTTCGCGCTTGAGGATCTCCACGGCCGCGGCGGCGGCGGTCATACGAGGCATCGGTACTCCTGCGATCAGCTTGTTTCCGCCATACGGAATTCTTGTTCTGCTATGCGAAACAACTTAGGAGGCGTCTTCGCGTACGTCAAGACGGATCCGCAGTACGGAAGCCACCAAAAGGCGTGTTCGGTACTGTCAGTTGCACAGAAAATCCGGGACGCTCGTGTCCTGGTGCGCTCACTCTTCGTACGCGCACGGACGCACCGGGCGACCGGAGGTACGGGAGGGAAGTCATGGCCGAGGTCTTTCCGGTGCGCTGCCCGTCCTGCGGGCGGCACAACGCCTACGCACCGCCCGCGTTCCCCTGCTCCTGCGGCAGCCCCGTGGCGCTGCCCCTGGACGTCACCGCACCCCCGCAGCCCCTGTCGCGAAGGAGCTGGTCGGACGGCTGGGTGACCGCCCGCTGCGCGGCCTGCGGCCGACGCGGCGAGTGGCCCGTTCCCGAGGTGGGCTGCTCCTGCGGCACGGTCGCCCGGATCCCCGTCCTGCCCGCGGAACCGCGGTCCGGGTCAGGCACCGGCGCCTCCGGTGCGGGGACCGCCCGCGCCGGGGAGGGCTCCGCGTACGGCTGCCCCGTCGGCCGGGCCGACCGGCTCACCTGGTCCGACGGGGTCGACGGGCACGGGGGCGGAGGCGAGGCCGGCGGGGCGGTCGGCGGAGACGGCGGGAACGGGAGCGGGCACGGGAACGGATCCGGGGCGACGACCGGCGCGGAGCGGGGCGCCTTCCGTCCGGTGACGATCCGGACCGCCTGGGACGCCGCGGCCACCGCCGCCCGCTACCTGCGCTGGCTCGGCTTCCCCGACGTCCGGCTCCCCGGGGCACGGCCCGCCCCGACCGGCCCGGTGGACCTGCGGGCCCCCGGCCTGGTGGCCATGGTGGACCCGACCACCGCCCCCGCCGACCTGCGGGCCGTGGAATGCCTGTGGCTGACCGGGCTGACCCTGTCGCTGAACAGCGTGTACTTCGCCCTGGCCGGCTACACCGAGGAGGCCCGCGGCGGCGCCGCCGAGCTGGGCATGCCGCTGTTCGTGATGGACCTCACCGGGGTGCCCCAGCCGGTGAACGGCCCCGCGGACGGACTCGTCGCCTCGGGGGCCTAAGGTCGGAGGGAGCCACGCCCGTTTCTGCCGAGGAGTACGTTGTGAGCAGCCTCTACGACATTCCGCTGACCACCCTGTCCGACGAGCCCACCAGCCTCGCGCCGTTCAAGGGCAAGGCGGTCCTGGTGGTGAACACGGCCTCGCAGTGCGGTCTCACCCCGCAGTACTCCGGTCTGGCCCGGCTCCAGTTCGCGTACGAGAAGCGCGGCTTCACCGTCCTCGGGGTGCCCTGCAACCAGTTCGGCGGGCAGGAGCCCGGCACCGCCGACGACATCCAGACCTTCTGCGCGGCGGGCTTCGGGGTGACCTTCCCGATGCTGGAGAAGAGCGAGGTCAACGGCGAGAACCGACACCCCCTCTTCGTCGAGCTGGTCAAGCACGCCGACGCGGACGGCGAGGCCGGTGACGTCCAGTGGAACTTCGAGAAGTTCCTGATCTCCCCCACCGGCGAGGTCGTCAACCGCTTCCGTCCGCGCACCGAGCCCGAGGCCCCCGAGGTCATCGCCGCCATCGAGGCGGTCCTCCCGGCCTGACCGGGCGCGGGGCGGGCACCCGGGCGGGGCGGGGAGGCACCGGTCTCCCCGCCCCGCTCCGCTCAGTTCACCTGCCGGTCCCGGCCCTCCCAGTAGGGCTCGCGGAGCAGGAACTTCTGGATCTTCCCGGTGGCGGTCCGCGGGATCGACCCGCGGAACTCCACCGTGGTCGGCGCCTTGTACCCGGCCATCCGCTCCTTGCAGTGCGCGATGATCTCCGCCTCGTCGGCGCTCTCACCCTCCGCGAGCACCACCAGGGCCTTGATGGTCTCGCCCCACTTCTCGTCCGGCACCCCGATGACGGCCACCTCCGCGACCGCCGGGTGGCTGAAGATCGTGTCCTCGACCTCGATCGAGGAGACGTTCTCCCCGCCCGTGATGATCACGTCCTTCTTGCGGTCGGAGATCGTCAGGTGCCCGTCCTCCGGGTCGAGGGTGCCGCCGTCCCCCGTGTGGAACCAGCCGTCGACGAGCGCGTCCGCGGTCTCCTCCGGCTTCTCCCAGTAGCCGTCGAGGACGGTGTTGGAGCGGGCCAGCACCTCTCCCGACGGGGCCACCCGCAGCTTCACCCCGAGGGCCGGCAGGCCGGCCCGGGTGAGCTTGCGGGCCCGTTCCTCCGCGGGCAGCCCGGCGTCCTCCGGGCGGATCCGGTTGAAGGTGAGCAGCGGGGAGGTCTCGGTGAGGCCGTAGATCTGGGTGAACTCCCAGCCCAGCTCCTCGCCCACCCGCCGGATGGTCCGGGTGGGCGGCGGGGCGCCCGCGCAGACGATCCGGACCCGGTCCCGGCCGGGCACCTCGCCCTCCCAGGCGGCGGCCGCGTCGAGGACGGCGTTCCACACCGCGGGCGCCCCGCACATCAGGGTGACCCCGTGCTCCTCCACCCTGCGCAGGATCTCCGCCCCGTCCACCTTGCGCAGCACCACCTGCTTCACCCCGAGGCCGGCCATCACGTACGGCATGCCCCAGCCGTTGCAGTGGAACATGGGCAGGGTGTGGAGGTACACGTCCCGTTCCCAGACCCGGGTGTGCAGGCCGAAGGTGAGCCCGTTCACCCAGATGTTGCGGTGGGTGAGCCGCACCCCCTTGGGGCGGGCCGTGGTGCCGGAGGTGTAGTTCACGGTGGCCGTGGCGTCCTCGTCGGGACGCGACCAGGGGCGCGGCTCCACCCCGAAGCGCATCAGGGCCGTCTCCGTCTCCTCCCCGAGGACGAAGCGGTGCCGGGTGCGGACCCCGGCGAGGGCCGCGTCCACCTCCGGATCGAGCAGCAGGACCTCGGCCCCGCTCTGCCGGACGACGTACTCCACCTCCTCCGGCTTCAACCGGAAGTTGACGGGGACGCAGATCCGGCCGCTCATCGGCACCGCGAACAGCAGCTCCAGCATCCGCGCCGAGTTGTGGCTGACCACCGCCACCCGCGCGCCCTCCGGCACCCCGAGCGCGTCGAATCCGGCCTGCCAGGCCCGGACCCGCTCGGCGAGCCGGCCGTACGTACTGTCCGGCACGGTCGGAGCGGGCTGGTCGGGCTCGTCCACCACTCCGGGGCTGCGGGCGAAGCCCAGCTCGGCCCGGTCCAGGAAGTCCGCGACGGTCATCGGAATCCGCACTGCTCACTCCTTCGTCCAGCACGCTGATCACCAGCATCGTGCCGGGCCGGAGGCCCCTCCCACCAGTGGGGCGTCAGCCGGTGATCGTCCCGAAGCGGACCGCCCGCCCGGGCGCCGTCGTCAGCTCGGCGAGCAGGCGCTCCGCCTCCTCCTCCAGCTCCCGGCGCTGCCCGCGGGTGACCTGCCCGAAGGGCTCCACGACCAGCTCGGCCCGGTCCCGCTCCTCGGTGAGGCGCCAGACCCCGGCCAGCCGACCGTCCAGGAGGAAGGTGCAGTACGCCTGGTTCCCCTTCCAGGTACGGCCCTTCAGCTCGGCGGGCACGATCCGGGACCGGTCCGCGTGCGAGAGCAGGAGGTTGTCGAACTCGGGCAGGAACCGCGCCGGTGCCGGGACGTCCTCCCCGGGCCGGGGCGCCTCCGGGAGGTCGAAGAGCTCGGTACCGGCCTCGTCCCGCAACACCAGCAGCTTCGGCCGCAACCGCTCGAAGGCGGTCCGCAGCCTGGTGAGTCCCGACCAGGTCTGCATGTCGCGCACGGAGGCGGGGCCGAAGGCGGCGAGGTAGCGCAGCACGGTCGCGTCGAGGAGGGAGTCGGCGGGGGTGTCCGTGGGGGCGGAGGCGTCGGCCGGGTCGCCGGCGGTGTCCTCGGCCAGCCAGGTGTCGAGGGTGGTGAGTCGGACCTGGCCGGAGCGGCCCCACAGACCGCGCGGGGTCACCTGCACCAACGGCAGCAGGCACCGCGCGGCCACCGACAGCGCCGCCGGTTCGGCCTCGGGCCAGCGCACGAGCAGCGCCTCCCGGAGCTCGCCCATGGTCCGCGGCCGTTCCTCGACGAGCTCCCGACTGATCCGGGCCAGCAGCTCCAGGTCCACACCGACCAGTCCCTTGCGGAACTGCTGCACCTCCCGGTCCCGCGGCGCCTGCACCAGGGTGCGGAGCAGCCGGGCGTCCCGGGCGGTGTGGGTGTGGATGGTGGAGCGCATGGTCACCATCCGCACCGCCGCCCGGGATTCCATCAGCCCGGACAACTCCTCCGGCCGGAAGCCGTCCAGCCGGGACCACAGCGCGAAGTAGGGCGGCCTGACGTTCTGTGCCTGTAGCCCCAGCAGGTGTTCCAGCGCCGCACCGGCGTCCATCGGGGCCCGCTCCAGCAACAGCTGGCGGGCCAGGGTCGCGCGCCCCAGGGCGCGGGGGCTCATGATCGCGTCTTCCGTCCGGTGCTCCATGCGCCCACGCTATCGACCGATGCGGTCGACTCCTGTCCGCAATCGCGGATCGCGCCCCAGGCACCCGGCACCACGGCGAACCGGAACCCCGGGCATCCATTTCGTCCGTATATCCTGCCCCGAGTACGAAACGCCCGTTCGACCCGCCGCACCGGCACGCTCGCCCCCCTCGCCCCGCACCCCGCAGCCCTCGCACCCGACCGGGAGTCGTCCTCGATGCCGGAGAGCAACGGTCACCGCTCCACGCCCCCGCCCCGCCGGCACGCCTGGCGCCGTCCGACCCCGCCGCCCGCGGACCGCACCCCGCCCGCCGCCGGCGCCCCGGAGCCGACTCCGCCGGCCGCCCCGGAGAGCGAACCGCGGAGCGTGGTCGAGGCGGCCGTGTACCGGGACGGCCGGCGCGCCGCCTCCCCCGCCACGCTGGCCGAGACCTTCCGCCTGCTGCGCGAGACGCCCGAGGGCATGGCCTGGATCGGTCTGCACCGCCCCACCGAATCCGAACTCCACTCCCTGGCAGCCGAGTTCAACCTCCATCCGCTGGCCGTCGAGGACGCCCTCGAAGCCCACCAGCGGCCCAAGCTGGAGCGCTACGGCGACACCCTCTTCGTGGTCCTGCGCGCGGCCCGCTACCTGGACGCCCCGGAGGAGGTGGACTTCGGCGAACTCCACCTCTTCGTGGGCCCCGACTTCCTGATCACCGTCCGGCACGCCGCGGCCCCCGACCTCTCCGCGGTCCGCCGCCGCATGGAGGAGGCCCCCGAACTCCTGGCCCTCGGGCCCGAGGCCGTGCTCTACGCCATCCTCGACGCCGTGGTCGACGGCTACGCCCCCGTGGTCGAGGGCGTCCAGAACGACATCGACGAGATCGAGACGGAGGTCTTCCGCGGCGACCCGGAGGTCTCCCGCCGCATCTACGAACTGTCCAGGGAAATGGTGGAGTTCCAGCGCGCCACGCGTCCCCTGGTCGGCATGCTGCACGCACTGATGGCGGGATTCGCCAAATACGGCACGGACGAGGAGCTCCAGCGCTACCTCCGCGACGTGGCCGACCACGTGACGCACACCAGCGAACGCGTGGACGGATTCCGCCAGGCCCTCACCGAAATCCTCACGGTGAACGCCACCCTGGTCACCCAACAACAGAACGCCGAAATGCGCGCCCTGGCCGAAGCCGGTTTCGAACAGAACGAAGAAATCAAGAAGATCTCCGCCTGGGCCGCGATCCTCTTTGCGCCCACACTCGTCGGCACCATCTACGGAATGAATTTCGAGGACATGCCGGAGCTGAAATGGGCCGCCGGCTACCCCTTCGCAGTCGGCTTGATGGGGATGGTTTGCGTCAGTTTGTACGTAATCTTCAAGCGGCGGGATTGGCTGTAGGCCGCGTCTTTCCCTTTTCCCGCGGCGGGGAGGAATGTGCGGCCGCACCCCCGACACGAATCCCGACACGAATCCCCGACCGGGAATTGCCCGGAGCCTTCCCCCGGAGGCCGCGGGTCCGGATGCGGGCCGGAGAGCGAACCCGGCGACCCCGCCCGGCGCGAACCCCCCGCCGCCTCAGGCTTCCCCGTCGATCACGCCGCCACACCCGCGGCCGACGCGCCCACAGCGATCGAGTTCCGGCCACCCTGCCCGAACGACCCTTGTCCTGGATCCCCTTGGCTGATAAGGCCGCACGACTCCCCCGATTCGAGGTGGAGTTCCGCACCCCCCGGCTCGCCGTTCCCGCCCGCCCGGCACCGCCGGAGCGAGCGCCGCGCGCGATGTGCAGAATTCACACTCTCCTCGTGAAGAAGTACTTGACAGATCAACGACGAGAGGGGGGGCGGGGGTTGATACGGGGCCACGACGGACCATGTCAACCCCCCACCGTGACAACCGGGTTGAGAGGAAGTGAAGCCCCGGCCGGCGTCAGGAGGACCATGGATCCGGTGATAACATCCCCGCATCTGTGATCTTGATCTGTTTTCACGCAGATACCGAATGTGATCGGCGTCACATTCTCCGCACGACACGCAGATGAACGATGCCGATCAGCTGTGTTGCGGGGCCTCGCGAGGCGAATCTGCAGCCGTCCGCACGACATGCGCGAAAGGTTTCCATGAATCGAGACGCACTTGTGTGGTGCTTGGTTGCGGTGGCGGCGATATCCGTCGTCGCGATCGTGGCACTCGTCGCCCGCAACAGAGCGCTGGGGGCGAAGAAGGAGCACGCGGAGGCCGAACTGAGGCACCAGCTCCGCGCCGCGGACGGTCAGCTGCACGCGTCGCGCGCCGAGTTGCAGGGCTTCCGGGACGCGCAGGAGGCCACGATCCGCGAGGCCAAGGAAGCCGCGGAGGAGAACACCAAGGCCGTCCTCAAGGGCGCCGCCAGCCTCCTCCAGAGCCTCGCCGCCGAACAGACCACCCTGCTGGACGGCATCCAGCGCAAGTACGGCGGACACCCCGTCCTCAGCGACCTGTTGGACGTCAACCACGCCAACGCCCAGATGGCGCGCAAGGCCCAGGGCATCGCCGTCATGTGCGGCGCCCCGCTCGGCCGTCGCAACCGTGCCGCCAGCGTCTACGACGTCGTGCGCAGCGCCCAGGGGCAGATCCGCAACTTCCACCGGGTCGCGATCATGCAGCAGACCAGTCTGGCGCTGAAGGCGTCCGCCGTCGCGCCCGTCGCCCTCGCCGTCGCGGAACTGCTCGACAACGCCGCCAGCTTCTCGCAGCACGACGCACCGATCGAGGTGACGTTCCAGCGCGTCCAGAGCAACCTGTGCATCGTCATCGACGACGCCGGCGTCAGCATGAACGACGAGGAGCGGCAGCGGGCGACCGCGCTGCTCTCCGGAGAAATCGCCCCCCGCCTGTCGCAGCTCGGCACGCAGCCGAAGTTCGGCTTCCCGGTCATCGGCCTGATCGCCCGTCAGCACGGCTTCAAGGTCGACGTCACCGGAGTCTCGCGATACGGCGGCGTCAGGGCGGTCGTCCTCCTGCCCGAGGAGTTGTGGACCATGGAGGAGACCCCGCTCGCGCCGGTCGCCCAGGAGGCCCCGGTCAGCGACATCCGGCGCGCCGGCGAGAACCGGCCCCAGGGCGTGACCTCGCGCACGACGCACGGGCTGCCCAAGCGCGGCGCGCGGCAGTCGCCCATCACGATCCTTCCCGATCCCGAGTCCGACACCGCCGCACCGGCGCCGCGGACCGCCGGGGAGACGGGCCGCTCCTCCGGGCGCAGCCTGGGGGCCTTCCAGCGCGGCACCCTCTCCGGCCGCAATCTCGACGCCACCTCGTTCGAAGGGCCCGAAGAGGCATGACCGCAGACCTGTCGTGGATGCTCGAGGACATCGTGCACAACGTGCCCCGCGCACGGCACGCCGTCCTGCTGTCCGCGGACGGCCTTCCCCGCGGCGCGACGGAAGGGCTCGCCGAGGCGGACGTGCGCACCATCTCCGCGGCCATGGCCGGGATGCAGTCCCTCAGCCGGGCGACGGCCCACTTCGCCGGGCCGGAGGAGGACCGGGAGTGGAACCAGACCATCATCGAGTTCTCGCACGGCTGGAGCTTCCTCATCGGGGCGGGGCAGGGCTCCTACCTGGCGGCCGCGGCCGCGCCCGACGTGGACATGCAGCAGATCTCCTTTCGGATGCACCGCCTGGTCGCCCGCCTGGGCAACAACCTCACCTCGCCGCCGCGTGTGGGTCCCGAGGACGCCGGACGCCGACGCTCCGGCTCCCCCCGGCAGCCGGGATCCGGTGACGCGGGGTTCGTCCTGGGCGCCCTCGACCGGGTGGTGGCGGAGGTCGCGGGGGCGCGCCACGCCGTGCTGCTGGGATCGGACGGACTCCCCCGCGGGGCCACCGACGGCATGAGCCGCGACCTCGCGGACACGGTCTCCGCGGCCATGACGGGCATCCACGCCTACAGCCGCGTCACCTCCCAGTTCGCGGGGGCCGTCGAGGACGCCCAATGGCGCCAGACGGTCATCGAGTTCCAACACGGCTGGATCTTCCTGATCGCGGCCGGCCCGGACGCCCTCCTGGCCGCGGCCGCCGAGCACGACTGCGACATCGAACAGTTCACGACGCGACTGCATGAGGTGGTGCCCGCGCTGACCGCCGCGGCGACACCGGGCAAGGGGACGGAACGTGGCTGACGAACTCGGACGCGACGAAGACCTGGAACTGACGTCACCGTTAGTCCCCCTCTTCGTGATCACGAACGGACGGGCCCTGCCCCCGGACCACGAGTACGAGCACACGACGCTCGTGACCGCGGCCGCGGACAACGGGCAGGCCGCGGCGCGCACCCTGTCCCCGGAAGCGGGGCAGGTCCTGGACCTGGTCGCGAACGGCTTCCTGTCCGTGGCCGAGGTGGCGGGGCACACGCACCTGCCGCTGGGCGTCGTCCGCATCCTGCTGGCGCAGTTGGAGGAGGACCGGCTCATCCTCGCGAGGACGCCGATCCCGCGCGCCGAACGCGTCGACCGGGAACTGGTCAGCGCCGTGCTCGAGGGCCTCAAGAATCGATTCGGAGCGTAGCCCGTGTATTTGGATCCAGGTGTCTCCCATGCGGTGAAGATCCTCATCGTGGGGCACTTCGGGGTCGGCAAGACCACCTGCATCGGCAGTCTCTCCGAGATCAGCCCGCTGCGGACCGAGGAGGAGATCACCGAAGCCAGCGTGGGCTTCGACGACCTCTCGGGCACGCCCGACAAGAAGACGACCACCGTGGCCATGGACTTCGGCCGGCTCACCCTGAGCGACACCCTGGTCCTCTACCTCTTCGGCACCCCGGGCCAGGAACGCTTCAAGGAGATGTGGGAGGAGCTCTCCCGGGGCGCCCTCGGCGCGCTGATCCTCGTCGACCCGGAGCGGCTGCACGAGTCCTTCGCCGTCCTGGACCTCGTGGAGCGCTTCGGCCTGACGTACGCCATCGCCGTGAACCACTTCGACGGCACCACGCACTACCCGCTCGACGAGGTGCGCGAGGCGCTCAACCTCACCGCCGAGACCCCCGTCGTGGAGTGCGACGTCCGCGACGAGCACTCCTCGGCCCAGGCCCTCATCCGCCTCGTGCAACACCTCATGTCCCAACTCGGCTAGGAGCGCAGGAATGCAACAGCCACGTGACCCCCACGAGATACCCCCCGGCTGCCCCGCGCACGGGAACGTCCAGCTGTACGGTCCCGCCTTCGGAGCCGACCCCGACAGCCACTACGCACAGCTGCGGCAGTACGGCCCCACCGCCACCGTGGACATCGCCCCCGAGGTCGAGGCCGAGCTCGTCACGAGCTACGACGCCGCCCTGTACGTCCTGCAGAACCCCGCCTCGTTCGTGCGCGACTCCCGCCGCTGGAACGCCCTCAACGAGGGGCGCGTCCCGGCCGACAGCCCGGCCCTGCCCATGATGGGCTACCGCCCCAACGCGCTCTTCAGCGACGGCGCCGCCCACGCCCGACTGCGGCGGGCCGTCACCGACAGCCTCGCCACGGTCAACGAGCACCAGCTCATCCGGCAGACCCAGCAGTCCGCCAACTACCTGATCAGCCGGTTCAGCACCGACATCCGCGGCCAGGCGGAGCTGATGGCCGAGTACGCCCAGCCGCTGCCCCTGCTGGTCTTCAGCGACCTGTTCGGCTGCCCGCCCGAGATCGGTGACCGCGTGATCGCCGGCATCAGCGGCATCTTCGAGGGGACTCCCGGGGCCGACGTGGTGCTCGGCGGCGCGCTCACCGAGCTGATCGCCCTCAAGCGGCGGCGTCCGACGGACGACCTCACGACGCGCCTGATGGACCACCCGGCACAGCTGACCGACGAGGAGCTGCTGCACCAGCTCGTCACCCTGCTCTCCGGTGGCACCGCGCCGCTGGCCGCCACCATCGGCACCAGCAGCGCCCTGTACCTCGGGGAGGACTGGCAGGTCGGGCTCCCGGTGGAGGACGCGGTCTCCCAGACCCTCTGGAACTACGCGCCGATCGCCAACTACGCCGCGCACTACCCGACGCACGACGTCGAGCTCGGCGGCAAGGTGGTCCGGGCCAACGATCCGGTCCTCGTGTCGTTCGCCGCCGCCAACACCGACCCGCGACTGACCGAGCACCGCGAACAGCTCAGCGCGAAGGCGCACTTGGCGTTCGGTGCGGGCCCGCACGCCTGCCCGGCCAAGGACCCGGCCTTCATGATCGCCGTGACCGCCGTCGAGACGCTGCTCAACCAGCTCCACGACGTCGAGCTGCGGGTCCCGTTCAAGGCGCTCACCTGGGCGCCCAGCCCGTGGAGCCGCACGCTGGTCACCCTGCCGATCCGCTTCACCCCGAGGGCCGTCCCCCGGGCCTCCGAGTCGTCCGGCGCGGAGGCGGGACGGGTCGCGCCGCAGCAGGCGACCGCTCCCTCGCCGTCCTCCGCCGGGCCCTCCCGCGCCGGCACCGCCGCCGCCCCGCAGTCCAAGGGAGGTCTTTTCAGCCGCTTCCTGGCCTGGACCCGGGGTGAGTGAGGTGAGTGTGATTCTTGTAACTCGCTGAGTACTCAGTGGTAATGGATGCCCCAAGGAGCGCGAGGGTAGGCATGGCGGCTGGTTCTCAGAAAGGAGCCGCCGCCATGGGGGTTGCCACCATTCCGTCGTGTGACCGCCGGGCGTCCGCCTCGCTCTTCTCCCGTCTGCGGACGGCCGGAGGACAGGCCGACCCCTTCCCGATCTACACCGAACTCCTCGCACGGGGAGAGGTGGTGCCCGCTCCTTGGGGCGGCTACGCCGTGACGGGCTTCGCCGCCTGCGACAGCGTGTTGCGCAGTCGCCGGTGGCTGGAGCCCGACCGGGCGTGGCGGGAGCGGCAGGGGGCGGGGACGCGCTGGAACGCCCCCTCCTCGCGCGAGATGAGCCACACGCTCGCGGCGCTCAACGCACCGCAGCACACCCGGGTGCGGCGGGCGGCGGGCTCCTTCGACCGGGGCACGGTCGAGCGCATGGGCCGCTCCGTGCACCGGACCGTGGATCGGCTCCTCGACTCCGCCGCGGAGCGAATACGCACCGGCGAGGCGGACTTCTCGGCGCTCGTGTGCGAGGAGCTGCCGGTCGCCACCATCGGGGAATGGCTCGGGCTGCCACGAGCGGACTGGTCCCGACTCAGACAGTTGACGCACGATCAGGTCTTCACTCAGGAGCTGCTGCCGTCGGCCAGCCAACTGGCCCTCTCCGACGCGGCCACGGCGGAGCTCCGGACCTACTTCACGGCCCTGGTGGGCGAACGGCGTTCCCGCCCCGGCGACGACCCCGTCACCCGGTGGATCCGGTCCTGGGACGCGATCGAGCCCGACCGGGACAAGGCCGACGAAGGCGTCTACCACCTGGTGCTCTTCGTCCTGCTGGCCGCGCTGGAGACCACCGCGACCCTCCTCTCCGCCATGACGCTCCGGCTCGTCGAGAGCCCGGACCGCTGGGACATGGTCGCCTCCGACCCGGAGCTCGTGCCCGGGTTCGTCGAGGAGACCCTCCGCTACGACCCGCCCACCCACGTGATCAGCAGGGTGGCCCCCGAGGACACCGTGCTGGGGGGCATCGGGATCCGCCGCGACGAGATGGTCCACCTCATGATCGGAGCGGCCCACCGGGACCCGGCCCGGCACAAGGACCCGGACCGGTTCGACCCCCGACGCGCCCCTGACCACCTCGCGTTCAGCGGTGGCGTCCACTACTGCCTCGGCGCGCCGCTGGCCCGCCTCGAAGCGCAGGTCCTGCTGAGCCGGATGACCCGCCGCCTGCCCCGTCTCACCCTCGTACGCCCCCCGTCGATGGCGCCCCGTGTGGCGTTCCGTCGCCTGCTGAACCTGGACGTCGCACCCGCATGAACGATTCTTCCGCCGCCCCCCTCCCCGCGCACGCCCGCTCCCGCGCGGTGCCCAAGGCGATCCGCACCGAGCAGGACGGCCCCGTCCTGCACGTCGGCCTCAACCCCTGGGGCCGGGGCGACACGCTCGACGCGGCGGTCCTCGACGATCTGCTCGCCCTGCTCGACGACCTCCACGAGAGACCCGACGTCCGCGTCCTGACACTGTCGTCACTGGGTGCGGACTTCTGTCTCGGCGCCGACCGCCACGAGTACCAGGAGGCCCTGACCGCCGACCCGTCCGGGGTGGCCCTGCGGCGCATCGCCGACAAGGCGCACCGCCTGTGCCAGGCCCTGGAGAACACCCACGCGGTCACCATCGCCCGGCTGCACGGGCGGGTCGTCGGCGCGGGGCTCGCCCTCGCCGCCTACTGCGATCTGCGCGCCGGCGCCGACACCAGCCGCTTCCGCATGCCCGAGGTCGGCATCGGACTGCCACCGGCCTGGGGCGGGGCGATGGGCCGCCTGGTGTCCGAGGTCGGAGCCTCTCGGATCCGTGAACTCATGCTCACCTGCGACGTGTTCGACGCGGACACGGCCCACCGCATCGGCCTGCTGCACCGGACCGCCCCGCTCGACCGGCTGGACCAGGTGGTCGACTCCTGGATCAGGCCCCTCGTCCGCCGCTCTCCGGAAGCGCTCGTGCTCACCAAACGCATGCTGGCCGGCTACGCGCGGGCGGACCGCACGGCGGACGTCTCGCTGCTCGACTCCCACCTCCTGGCGGCCTCCCTCGGCCGGCACGCCAGGGGCTGAGCCTCAGCGAGCGGTACGACGGGCGCGTTCCAGGGCGGTGACGTCGGGGAGCCAGGGGCCGTGCCCGTCGAGGGCGGCGCAACCGCCCCGGGTGAAGGCGGCCACCAGCAGGCGGTAGCCCTCGATCCCGTCGGCCAGGCAGTACTCCACCCGGTACCGCGGCTCCGCACCGGCACGGCCCTCCCCGACGGTGGTGATGCGGGCGAGGGAGTCCGCGTAGAAGTGGACCTGGACGCCCTCGCCCCGCTCCTCGTCCTCGATGGTGAAGACCTCGTTGTCGCCGGCGGCGTGGTCGGCCACGAAGTCCCAGAACGCGGCGGTGGCGGTGCGGGGGCCGCCGCGGCGCCACTTCAGCTCCCGGCCCTTGTCGTCGGTGAACGTCAGGGCCGCCTTGCCGTCGGGGCCGGTCTCCCCCTCGTCCTCCCGCGGGGCGTTCCGGGCGCGGTGCGCGGCCTCCGAGCAGAGCAGGACGGCCACCGTGCGGACCGCGTCGTCGGCGAGGACGGGGTGGGCGCGACGGAGGGCCGTCTCGGCGGTCGCCTGCATGCGCTCCCAGGCCCGCTTGTCGGTGGCGCGTCGGCCCCGTCGTGGGTCGAGGCCGATCCGCAGGTCCGCGCAGGCCCGTTCCGCGATGGCGACGACGGCCAGGACCTCGGGCAGCAGGGCGGGTGCGACGGCGTCGGGGAGGCGGCGGGGAACGGTCGCCCCGTGCGCGTACCGGCCCGTGTACGTCAGGAGCGCGGTGTCGAGGGGGCCGAGGACCACCCCGCGTTCGGCACGGCGGCGGCCGGCCCGGTACTCCTGGGCGCGCCGATGGTTCGGCGTCTCCGTGGCGCCGCGCAGGGCGGCGTGGACCCGGCCCTCACGGAGGAGTCGGGTGTCGGCCCCGTGGGCGACGAGGCGGCCGGCGTCCCAGCGGACGCGCCGGAACAGCGCGTCGACCTCGGTGGGCGGGGCGAGGAGGATCGGGTCCAGGAGGGCGACGGCGGCCACCTCGTCCAACGCGCCCCCGGTCCCGGCGGCCTCGCACAGCGGGAGGACGGCGCTCCACAGCAGGAGGTGCCGGGGCAGGTCCCGCTCGATGACGGCGAGGTGGGCCGCCCCGATCGGGAAGGTGAAGGTGCGCGGCTCGTGGTTGGCGTCGGCACCGGCGCCGAGCATGAGCTTCAGCCGGCCCTCCCGACCCTGCGCGGCGGGCGCGCCGCGCACGCCGTCCGTGGCGGCCGTACCGGTCGCCGTGGCGGCTGTGCCGGTCGCGGCCGTGGTGGCCCCACCGTCCGCGTCGCGTTCGCGGATGACGCTCGGGATCCAGCCGCCGCGGGTGAAGACGGTCTCCCGCACGGGTCGTCCGGTCACGCCCACCGCCCGCACTCGGCTTCGAGGCGGGGCTCGGTACGGACGTGGACCTCGCCGGTCGGGGCGTCGGCCGGGGCCTCGACCCGTTCGAGGCCGAGGAAGTCGATCAGCGCGAGCAGGGTGGCCCGCTCGGCCCGGTCCTCGTCGGCCCCGCGCGAGTCGAAGAAGACGTGGTACCGGCCGGTGGGATCCACGAAGCCCGAGTCCGCCCAGAGCCGGCCGACCTCCCCGAACGCCGCGGCCTCCGTGGTGAACGTGGCGGCGCGGGCCGCGCCGCGGGCCTCGGGCGAGGCGCCGGCCGGGTCGGTCGGGTCGGTCGGGTCGGTGGTCCACGGACCGAAGTGCTCGAGGCCCGTGTGGCCGTTCTCGAAGAACAGCATCGCGCCCGTGAGGCAGCGGGCGGCCCGGCCGACGTGGAGGTGGTCGGCGCGGGACGGTCCCGCCTCCGCGATCCGCGATATCAGGCCCCGGGCCGGTACGAGGACCAGCCTCTGGCCCGCCGGTTCGTCGTGGACGGTGAACGAGGCGGCCCCGCTCCGCTCCCGGAAGAAGTCGGAGAACGCCTCGTACGCCTCCTGCGCGTCGGCCACGGTCACGCGCCGGTCGTCGCCGTCACCGGCGGCGAAGAGGAACTGTTTCGGTCCGGGGCGATAGGGGCGGGCCATGTGCGTCCTTCGTTCGCGGGCGAGCGGCCCCACCACCCTAGACCGACCCCCATGGCCGGAAACAGCCGCCCGACGCGGGCGAACGCGAGGTCCGATTTCCGCCGGCCCGGAGGCGGTCGGGCCGGGGAGGGTGGGGGCATGAGCGAGTACAGGGTGCTACCCATCGAAGAGTCCGCCCTCGCGGAACTGCGGGTCGTGGACGACGCCGGGCGCGCGTGCGTGCCCTACACCGCCGGGGACGAGGCCGCCGGATCCCCGCTGCGGTGCTGCCTGCGCCCGGTACGGACCGGGGACCGCATCGCGCTGGTGGCGTACGCGCCGTTGCGGCGCTGGGCGGCGCGCAGCGGGGCGGAGCCCGGGGCGTACGACGAGCAGGGGCCGGTGTTCGTCCACGCCGAGCGGTGCGGCGGCTACGTGCCCGGCCCCGGCTACCCCTTCGACCGGGCCGGGGCGCTGCGCACCCTGCGGCGGTACGACGCCCGCGGTCGGATCGCGGGCGGCCGGCTGCTGGAGGTCCCGGCCGGGGCGACGGCCGCTTTCGACGCGGCCCTCGACGAGGCGTTCGCCGACCCCGCCGTGACTCTGGTGCACGTCAGGGCGGTGGAGTACGGCTGCTTCCAGTTCGAGGTCCGCCGCCCCGAGTCGACCCCGGGCACGGCGGGTTCCGTGGCGGGCGGCGGGCTCTAGGCAGTGTCTTCAAAGGGTCCTGATGGGGAATCATGCGTCGCATGGTGCGTCGTCATGAGCTGTCGGATCTTGAGTGGGAAGCGTTGTCCGTG
>NZ_JBEOSD010000117.1:0-26477 GCF_040302735.1 Streptomyces sp. NPDC097619
TATATAAAAACCCGCCGCGGGTGGCCAAAACCCCCCCCCACGCGCGGAGTCTTATCCGACACGCTCATCGGAGGCCCTGCGGTGAACGAACTGCCGCAACAGCTGGTCGACGGCCTGGCCCTCGGTGCTCTCTATGGCCTCATCGCCATCGGGTACACCATGGTCTACGGCATCGTCCAGCTCATCAACTTCGCGCACGGCGAGATCTTCATGATCGGCGGCTTTGGCGCCCTCACCACCTACACCGTTCTGCCGAGCGGAACCTCGCTCCTGGTGGCGATCCCCCTCATGATCATCGGCGGCGCGATAGCCTCGGTGGCCGTCGCCACCGCCGCGGAACGCTTCGCATACCGTCCCCTGCGCAGCGCCCCCCGTCTCGCCCCGCTCATCACCGCCATCGGCCTCTCGATCGCCCTGCAGCAGCTGGTCTGGCAGTTCTACCCGGACGCCAAGAAGGCCGTCAGCTTCCCCGAGTTCAAGGGTGACGCCTACCAGCTGACCGATCACCTCGCCATCCAGCGCGCGGACGCCTTCATCCTCGCCCTGGCCCCCCTCTGCATGCTCGCCCTCGGCGTCTTCGTCTCGAAGAGCCGCAGCGGCCGCGCCATGCAGGCCACGGCCCAGGACCCGGACACCGCGAAGCTGATGGGCATCAACACCGACCGCATCATCGTCATGGCCTTCGCCATCGGTGCCGCGTTCGCCGCCGTCGCCGCGGTCGCCTACGGCCTCGACAAGGGCCAGATCAACTTCGAGATGGGCTTCATCCTCGGTCTGAAGGCCTTCACCGCGGCCGTCCTCGGCGGCATCGGCAACATCTACGGAGCCATGGTCGGCGGCGTCGTCCTCGGTCTCGCCGAGGCCCTCTCGATCGCCTACATCGAGGACATCCCCGGCATGCAGCAGCTCGGCGGTGGAGCCTGGTCCAACGTCTGGGCGTTCGTTCTCCTCATCGTCGTCCTCCTCGTGCGGCCCCAGGGTCTGCTCGGCGAGCGCGTCGCGGATCGGGCGTGAGAACCATGACCACCGAAAGCACCGTCAAGACCCCCTCGGCCGTCTCCAAGACCGGCCTGCTGTACGCGATCATCGGCGGCAGCCTCGTCACCGTCGTCAGCGCCTTCCTCGCGTGGACGTACACCCCGGACTTCCCGGGCAACCTGACGATCTACGGCAGCCCCGCCGACCTCCAGATGCTGACCCTGCTGGGCGCGGTCCTCACCGCCGCCTACGCGCTGGCCTCGCTCGGCGTGAAGGGCTTCGGCTGGCTGGCCCCGACCGGCGCCCGCAAGGCCGTCTGGCTGCTGGCCCTCGGCACCTTCGCCACCACCCTGTTCACGGTCCTCTCCATCGCGGTGGAGCTGGGCGGCCTGGTCCACCTCGACCCCGGCGCCTACGTGGCCGTGCTCGGCTCGGCCGTCCCCGCGGCCGCCGCGTACAAGCTGCCGGACGACAGCCGCAAGGCCGCCCCGGCCAAGGAACTCCCTTCCTGGGCCGAGATCCTGATCATCACCGGCGTCTTCGCGCTCGGCCTGTCCGTCGTCACCTTCGGCATCGACACCGACGACAAGGAACCGCAGCTCTTCATCGCGTACCTGATCCTCGTCGGCTTCGTCTCCTTCGCGCTGATGAAGGCCGGCCTCATCGACCGGCTCTCCGCGATCACCGCGAAGAACCGCCAGGTGACGATCATCGCGAGCATGGCGGCCGCGATCGCCTTCCCGTTCATCCAGCAGAGCGGTGACACGTACACCCTCATCGCGGTGAACATCCTGATCTTCGCCACCGTGGCCCTCGGCCTCAACGTGGTCGTCGGCCTCGCCGGCCTCCTCGACCTCGGCTACGTGGCCTTCCTCGGTGTCGGCGCCTACGCCGCCGCCCTGGTCTCCGGCTCCACCGCCTCCGCCTTCGACGTGCACCTGCCCTTCTGGGCGGCGGTCATCGTCGGCGCCGTGGCCTCCCTGGTCTTCGGCGTGGTCATCGGCGCCCCGACCCTGCGGCTGCGCGGCGACTACCTCGCCATCGTGACCCTCGGCTTCGGTGAGATCTTCCGCATCGCCATGGGCAACCTGGACGGCGTCTCCGGACCGGAGATCACCAACGGCCCGAACGGCATCCCGAACATCCCGCACCTGGAGATCTTCGGGTTCAACTTCGGCGAGGCCCACACCATCGGCGGGATCGAGCTCGGCGCGTACGCCAACTACTACCTGCTGATGCTGCTCGTGATGGCCGTGGTCATCCTGATCTTCGCCCGCGCCCAGAACAGCCGCATCGGCCGCGCCTGGGTCGCCATCCGCGAGGACGAGACCGCCGCCACCGCCATGGGCATCAACGGCTTCCGCGTCAAGCTGATCGCCTTCGCCCTCGGCGCCACCCTCGCGGGCGTGGCCGGCACCGTCCAGGCCCACGTCAACACCACCGTGGTCCCCGAGAACTACGTCTTCGCCGGCCCCGTGCCGCCGAACTCGGCCTTCCTGCTCGCCGCGGTCATCCTCGGCGGCATGGGCACCATCCGCGGCCCGATCCTGGGTGCCGCACTGCTCTTCCTGATCCCGGCCAAGCTGCAGTTCCTCCAGGACTACCAGCTGCTCGGCTTCGGTATCGCCCTCATCCTGCTCATGCGCTTCCGCCCCGAGGGCCTCATCGCCAACAAGCGGGCGCAGCTCGAGTTCCACGAAGACACCGCTGACCAGGCCCCCGGGGACCTGGCCACCGCCAAGGCGGGGGCGTGACCATCATGACCAACAGCACCACCACCGCCGAGACCGTCCTCGACGCCAGCGGCGTGACCATGCGCTTCGGCGGCCTGACCGCCGTGCGCTCGGTGGACCTCCAGGTGAACGCGGGCGAGATCGTGGGCCTGATCGGCCCGAACGGCGCCGGCAAGACCACCTTCTTCAACTGCCTCACCGGCCTGTACGTGCCCACCGAGGGCACCGTCAGCTACAAGGGCACCGTGCTGCCGCCGAAGCCGCACCTGGTCACCCAGGCCGGCATCGCGCGGACCTTCCAGAACATCCGTCTTTTCTCCAACATGACGGTGCTGGAGAACGTGCTCGTCGGGCGCCACACCCGCACCAAGGAGGGCCTCTGGTCCGCCCTGCTGCGCGGCCCCGGCTTCAAGAAGGCGGAGGCGGCCTCCGAGGCGCGCGCCATGGAGCTGCTGGAGTTCATCGGGCTCCAGCACAAGGCCGACCACCTCGCGAAGAACCTCCCCTACGGTGAGCAGCGCAAGCTGGAGATCGCCCGCGCCCTCGCGAGCGACCCGGGCCTGCTGCTCCTCGACGAGCCGACCGCGGGCATGAACCCGCAGGAGACCCGGCAGGCCGAGGAACTCATCTTCGCCATCCGGGACATGGGCATCGCCGTCCTCGTCATCGAGCACGACATGCGCTTCATCTTCAACCTCTGCGACCGGGTGGCCTGCCTGGTCCAGGGCGAGAAGCTGATCGAGGGCTCGGCCGCCGAGGTCCAGGGCGACGAGCGGGTCGTCGCCGCCTACCTGGGCACCCCGTTCGAGGGTGCTCCGGGCGAGGAGGAGGCCGCCGAGGTCGCCGCCGCCGAGGCGCACGCCGCGGAAGCCGCCGGCACCAAGGCCCCGGCCGCCGCTCCGGCGGCGGAGGCCCCCGCCGAGGCCGACGGGGACGCCCCGGAGGCTCCGGAAGCTCCCGAGGCCCCCGCGGCCGGGGAGACCCCCGCGGAACCGGCCGCGGACGGCACCACCGGCACGGAAGGAGAGGCCAAGTGACCGCACTGCTGGAGGTCGAGGACCTCAAGGTCGCCTACGGCAAGATCGAGGCCGTCAAGGGCATCTCCTTCACGGTGGAGCGGGGCCAGGTGGTCACCCTGATCGGCACCAACGGTGCCGGCAAGACCACCACCCTGCGGACCCTGTCCGGGCTCATCAAGCCCAAGAGCGGCCGCGTGCTCTTCGACGGCAAGCCGCTGTCGGGGGTCCCCGCCCACAAGATCGTCTCGCTGGGTCTGGCGCACTCACCGGAGGGCCGCCACATCTTCCCCCGCCTGTCGATCGTGGAGAACCTCCAGCTCGGTGCGTTCCTCCGCAGCGACAAGGAGGGCATCGAGAAGGACATCCAGCGCGCCTACGAGCTCTTCCCGATCCTGGGCGAGCGCCGCAAGCAGGCCGCCGGCACCCTCTCGGGCGGTGAGCAGCAGATGCTGGCCATGGGTCGGGCGCTGATGTCCCAGCCCCAGCTGCTGATGCTGGACGAGCCGTCCATGGGTCTGTCGCCGCTGATGATGCAGAAGATCATGGCGACCATCAAGGAGCTCCGGGAGACCGGCACCACCATCCTGCTCGTGGAGCAGAACGCGCAGGCCGCGCTGTCGCTGGCCGACCAGGCGCACGTGATGGAGATCGGCAAGATCGTGCTCTCGGGCACCGGTCAGGACCTGCTGCACGACGAGGAGGTCCGCAAGGCCTACCTCGGCGAGGACTGAGCCGCCCGCGGTTCCCCCGCACGCGCACGAAGACGGAAGGGCCCGCCCCCGGTGATCCGGGGGCGGGCCCTTCCTCGTGCCGTCGTACCGGCGGCCGGTCGCGCGGAACCGGCGGGGACTCACTGGCCCTTGGCGGCGGCCTTCTTCTCCTCGGCGTCCTCGATGACGGCCTCGGCGACCTGCTGCATGGACATGCGGCGGTCCATGGAGGTCTTCTGGATCCAGCGGAAGGCGGCGGGCTCGGAGAGGCCGTACTGGGTCTGGAGGATGCTCTTGGCCCGGTCGACGAGCTTGCGGGTCTCCAGGCGCTGGGAGAGGTCGGCGACCTCCTTCTCCAGGGCCTTCAGCTCGGCGAAGCGGGACACGGCCATCTCGATGGCGGGGACCACGTCGCTCTTGCTGAAGGGCTTGACCAGGTAGGCCATGGCTCCGGCGTCGCGGGCCCGCTCGACCAGGTCGCGCTGGGAGAAGGCGGTGAGCATCAGGACCGGGGCGATGGACTCGCCCGCGATCTGTTCGGCGGCGGAGATGCCGTCCAGGACGGGCATCTTCACGTCCAGGATGACGAGGTCGGGCCGGTGCTCGCGGGCCAGTTCCACGGCCTTCTGTCCGTCACCGGCCTCGCCGACCACGGAGTAGCCCTCCTCCTCCAGCATCTCTTTGAGGTCGAGGCGGATCAGCGCCTCGTCCTCGGCGATGACCACGCGGGTCGTCAGCGGGGGGACGTGCGACTGGTCGGCGTCGACGGGCGTGGGCGAGGACTCGGGCTCGGCGGCGGTCACGGGGGGCTCCTCTTCACGGGCGGTACTGCTCCCCCGAGCCTACCCAGCTCCTGTAAGGTGGTCCCACGCAGGGTTTACTTGCACCTTCGTTTCACAGGCCCCAGTACTCCAACTGGTCAGAGAGGCCGCTCTCAAACAGCGGACAGTGTGGGTTCGAATCCCACCTGGGGCACCTTTCCTTACATTCCAAGGTCACGCCTGGGCGCTTCCCGTTCACCTTTCCGGATGAACCCACCCGAACAGCACGTCGGGGGTGCCCGTCCCGGTGCGGACGGACACCCCCGATGCGGAGCCCTGGCGGCCGATCAGTTGCCGGCGAGCGCGGGAGCCGGGTCGTGGCGGTAGCCGGCGGAGCCGAAGTGGGTGCCGACGGCCTTCGCCCAGGCACCGTCCTGGACCATCTTCTTCAGCGCCGCGTCGATCTTCCCGCGGAGCTCGTCCTCGCCCTTCTTGACCCCGATGCCGTAGTTCTCGGTGCTCAGGTCGAGGCCGACCAGCCGGAACTGCCCCTGGTACTTCTTCTGGGCCGCGAAGCCGGCGAGGATCGCGTCGTCGGTGGTCATGGCGTCGAGGAAGGTGTCCTTGAGGGCCACGGCGCACTCGGAGTAGCTGCCGAGCTCCATGAGGTCGGCCTTCGGGGCCACCTTCTCCTTGACGTTCTGCGCCGAGGTGGAGCCGGTGACCGAGCACAGGCGCTTGCCGTTCAGGTCGGCGCCCTTCTTGATGTCCTTCTCCCCCGAGCGGACCAGCAGGTCCTGGTGGGCGGTGAAGTACGGGCCGGCGAAGTCGACCTTCGCCTTGCGCTTCTCCGTGATGGAGTAGCTGGCCACCACGTAGTCCACCTCCCCGTACTGGAGGAGCAGTTCGCGGTCGTTGCTGGAGACCTGCTTGAACTCGACCTGCTTCGGCTCGTAGCCCAGCTCGCCGGCCACGTACCGGGCCACGTCCACGTCGAAGCCGGAGAAGGTGCCGTTCTCCTCCTTGAACCCCAGACCGGGCTGGTCGAACTTGATGCCGACGGTGATCTTCTTGTCCTCCTCGGAATCCCCGCACGCGGTGGCGGTGAGGGAGAGGACGAGGACGGCAGCGCCGAGACCGGCTCGGGAGACCTTCATGGAGGTGGACTTCCTTTGGTTCAGGCCCGAAGGAAGTGAGAGGTCCTCCCCCGGTTCCAAGGAAGGTAAAGACGGCGCAAGGGGCGAGTCAGCAGAATTGAGCAGAACTTGAGGATAACGATCCGGTCAGCCGGAAGAGTTCCGGTATAGACCATTCCCGGCCGGAAGATGAATTCCGGCCGGGCGAAAAGGGCATTCGCAAACAAGCCACACGAAGGGCTCGCGAGCGGGGTCCGAAATCGGACCTCGGGAAAGCGAAAGGGATCAGCCGACCGGATCCCCGATGCGGTGCACCCGCACCAGGTTGGTGGAACCGGCCACCCCGGGCGGCGAACCCGCGGTGATCACGACCACGTCCCCGGGGGCGCAGCGGCCGATCCGCAGCAGCTCCTCGTCCACCTGGGCCACCATCGCGTCGGTGGACTCCACGTGCGGGCCGAGGAAGGTCTCCACGCCCCAGGTGAGGTTGAGCTGCGAGCGGGTGGCCGGGTCCGGGGTGAAGGCCAGCAGCGGGATGGGCGAGCGGTAGCGCGAGAGCCGCCGCACGGTGTCCCCGCTCTGCGTGAAGGCCACCAGGAAGCGGGCCCCGAGGAAGTCGCCCATCTCGGCGGCGGCCCGGGCCACCGCGCCGCCCTGGGTGCGGGGCTTGTTCCGCTCGGTCAGCGGGGGCAGCCCCTTGGCGAGGATGTCCTCCTCCGCCGCCTCGACGATCCGCGACATGGTACGGACGGTCTCCACCGGGTACTTGCCCACGCTGGTCTCGCCGGAGAGCATCACGGCGTCCGTGCCGTCGATCACGGCGTTGGCCACGTCGCTGGCCTCGGCGCGGGTGGGCCGGGAGTTGTCGATCATCGAGTCCAGCATCTGGGTGGCGACGATCACGGGCTTGGCGTTGCGCTTGGCGAGCTTCACGGCCCGCTTCTGCACGATCGGCACCTGCTCCAGCGGCATCTCCACGCCGAGGTCGCCGCGGGCCACCATGATGCCGTCGAAGGCGGCGACGATGTCGTCGATGTTCTCCACGGCCTGCGGCTTCTCGATCTTCGCGATCACCGGGAGCCGGCGGCCCTCCTCGTCCATGACGCGGTGGACGTCCTCGATGTCCCGACCGCTGCGGACGAAGGACAGGGCGATGACGTCGGCTCCGGTGCGCAGCGCCCAGCGCAGGTCCTCGACGTCCTTCTCGGAGAGGGCGGGCACGGAGACGGCCACGCCGGGAAGGTTGAGGCCCTTGTGGTCGGAGACCATGCCGCCCTCGACCACGCGGGTGCGGACCAGGGGCCCGTCCACGCCGACGACCTCCAGGGTCACCCGGCCGTCGTCCACGAGGATCCGCTCGCCGGTGGTGACGTCGGCGGCCAGTCCGGAGTAGGTGGTCCCGCACAGGTGGCGGTCGCCCTCGGCGGCCTCGACGGTGATCGTGAACTCGTCGCCGCGTTCAAGGAGTACGGGTCCCTCGCGGAAACGACCGAGTCGGATCTTCGGGCCTTGAAGGTCCGCGAGGACGCCGACGCTGCGGCCCGTCTCGTCGGCGGCCTTCCGCACCCGGTGGTAACGGTCCTCGTGCTCGGCGTAGGTGCCGTGGCTGAGGTTGAAGCGGGCGATGTCCATTCCGGCTTCGACCAGGGCCTTGATCTGGTCGTACGAGTCGGTGGCGGGGCCCAGGGTACAGACGATTTTCGCTCGGCGCATGGGGCGAGCGTATGCCCCTACCCACCAGTAGTGCACAGCCTCGATGTGACTGCTCAACAACCTTTTGGTGAAAGCCTGTTGACAACTCTCGAATGGTAGGCGGGGGTGCTCCGATGAGCACCCCCGCGGGCCCCGGAGGGGGCGATTCCGGCAGCTCAGAGGCGGGGCGGCGTCATCGTGAACCGGGCGTTGACGGAGGCGTACACGGACTGCCGCTGGGGTTCGAGGTCCAGGGCCGGCGGCTGCTCCGCCTCGGCCGCGAAGGCCATCGCCCGGAAGCTCCCGCCGCCCGGCCCGGAGGGCAACGGGCCCGCGTCCTCGGCCCCGAGGTCGGCCAGCTCCACCAGCGCGGACAGCTCGGAACCCAGCGCGGCCGCGTACTCCCGGGCCCGCTGCACCGCTTCGAGCACCGCCTGCCGGCGGGCCTCCCCGTGCGCCGGGGAGTCCGGGCGCAGCGCCCACCAGGGTCCGTCCACGCTGGTGAGTTCCAGGTCGGCGAGGCGGGTGGTGAGTTCACCCAGAGCGGTGAAGTCCGCGAGCTCCGCGGTCAGGTACACCCGTCCGTGGTAGGCGCGGATCCGCTCCGAGCGTCCGTGGCGGGTGAGTTCGGGGGTGACGGAGAAGGTGCCGGTCTCCAGCTTCTCCACCGCCTCCCCGTATCCCTTGACCAGTTCGAGCACCGCGGCGTTGCGGCGTGTGAGGTCCTCCAGGGCGGTCCGGCGGTCGGTGCCGCGGGCGCTGACGGTGATGCCGATGCGGGCGATCTCGGGGTCCACTTCGAGCCGCGCCTCGCCGCGGACGGCGACGCGGGGGACCTGGGGGGTGCCGTAGGGCTGGGGAACGCTGTCCTGGGTCATGCGTTCCACTGTCGCACCGCCGGCGGCCCGTGCGGGGGTGCGCGGGGCGGTCACCGGATCGAAACCCGGCGGGGGTGTCGCCGGACGGGGCCCCCGGGTCATGATCTACGCGCGTCATGGCGCCGTCCGCGCGCCCCGGCACCCCGGGGCGGCGCGCCGTACCACCTCACGAGGGAGAAGACATGCCGTTCGACCGCAGGACGTTCCTGGGCACGTCGGCCGCCACCACGGCGGCCGCGGCCCTGGCCGGGACCGGGGCGGCCCCCGCGGCCGCCCACGGCGGGCACCACCGTCCCCGCACCTACTCCTTCACGGTCATGGGCACGACCGACCTGCACGGGAACGTCTTCAACTGGGACTACTTCACGGACCGGGAGTTCGACGACAAGGCCCACAACGACGTCGGCCTGGCGAAGATATCGACGCTGGTGGACCGGGTCCGCGCGGAGAAGGGCCGCCGCAACACCCTGCTGATCGACGCGGGCGACACCATCCAGGGCACCCAGCTGTCCTACTACTACGCCAAGGTGGACCCGATCACGGCCCGCCGCGGCCCGGTGCACCCGATGGCCCAGGCCATGAACGCCATCGGCTACGACGCCGCGGCCCTGGGCAACCACGAGTTCAACTACGGCATCCCGCTGCTGCGGAAGTTCGAGGAGCAGTGCGACTTCCCGCTGCTGGGGGCCAACGCCCTGGACGCGAAGACGCTCCGCCCGGCCTTCCCGCCGTACAGCGTGCACCGGCTGCGGACCCCGCACGGCCCGGACGTGAAGGTGGCCGTGCTGGGCCTGACCAATCCGGGCATCGCGATCTGGGACAAGCAGAACGTCCAGGGGAAGATGACCTTCCCGGGTCTGGAGGAGCAGGCCGCGAAGTACGTGCCGCGACTGCGGGCCATGGGCGCGGACGTGGTGATCGTGTCGGCGCACTCGGGCTCCAGCGGCACCTCCTCCTACGGGGACCAGCTGCCGTACGTCGAGAACGCCGCGGGTCTGGTGGCCGAGCAGGTGCCGGGGATCGACGCGATCCTGGTCGGCCACGCCCACACCGAGATCCCGGAGTACCGGGTCGCGAACAAGGCCACCGGCAAGGAGGTCGTCCTCTCCGAGCCCCTCAAGTGGGGCCAGCGGCTCACCCTGTTCGACTTCGAGCTGTCCTTCGCGCGGGGCCGCTGGACGGTGGACGGGGTGACCGCGAAGGTCCTGGACTCCAACACCGTGCCCGAGGACCCGAAGATAACCCGGCTGTTGTCGGACGAGCACCGCAAGGTGGTCGCGTACGTCAACCAGGTGATCGGCACCTCGACGGCGGCGATGGCCTCGGCCGAGGGCCCGGTCAAGGACGTGCCGATCATCGACCTGATCAACCACGTGCAGGCGGAGACCGTGAAGACGGCCCTGGCGGGCACCGAGTGGGCCGCCCTGCCGGTGCTCTCGCAGGCGTCCTGCTTCTCCCGCACGGCCGCGATCCCGGCCGGCCGGGTCACCATCCGGGACGCCGCCGGGCTCTACCCCTTCGAGAACACCCTGGAGGCCCGCCTGCTGACGGGCGCCCAGCTGAAGGACTACCTGGAGTACTCCGCGAAGTACTACGTGCGGACGCCGCCGGACGCGCCCGTGGACCCCGCGCTCCTCACCAACGCCGAGGGCACCCCGGACTACAACTACGACGCCGTGTACGGGCTGACCTACGACATCGACGTCTCCCTGCCGACGGGGTCCCGGATCACGGGGCTGTCCTTCCGGGGTGCCCCGGTGGACCCGGCCGCGCGGTTCGTCCTGGCCGTCAACAACTACCGGGCCTCGGGCGGCGGCGCCTTCCCGCACGTGGCGCGGGCCCGGCAGCTGTGGGCGAACTCCGACGAGATCCGGAACACCATCATCAACTGGGTGAAGGCGGCGGGCACGGTCGACCCGGCGGCCTTCGCGTCGGTGGACTGGCGCCTGACCCGGGCGGGCGTGCCCGTCTTCTGACGGACGCGCCCCCGGGGGCTCCTCCGGGGTTTTCTCGGGAGCTTCCGTCAGGGGTGTTCCACGAGCGGGAGCAGCTCACCGGTCGGCAGCGGCCGGTGGTGCTCCCGCTCGGCCAGCCCGAAGCTGGTGAAGGCGGTGCGGCGGGGCAGCGGGTAGGGCTCGGCGCCGTCGAGGTCGTTGAGGATGGTGGCGCTGCGCCACGCCAGCAGCCCGAGGTCGGGGGCGCCCACCCCGTGGCTGTGCCGCTCGCCGTTCTGGACGTAGACGCGGCCGGTGACGGTGGGGTCCAGGAGCATCCGGTAGCGCGCGTCGATGCGGGGCCGGCCCGAGGAGTCCTTGCGGACGTACGGGTCGAGTCCGGCGAGGAGCCGGGAGGCGGGGCGTTCGCGGTAGCCGGTGGCGAGGACCACGGCCCCGGTGGTGAGCCGGGATCGGGCGCCCTGCTGCTCGTGTTCCAGGTGGAGTTCGAGCTGTGTGGTGGCGATGCGGCCGGCGGTGCGGACGCTGACCCCGGGGGTGAGGGTGGCGTCGGGCCAGCCCCCGTCGAGGGTGCGCCGGTACAGCTCCTCGTGGATGGCGGCGATGGTGCCCGCGTCGATGCCCTTGTGGAGCTGCCACTGGGAGGGGACCAGCCGGTCGCGGACGGGCTCGGCGAGGGCGTGGAAGTAGCGGGTGTAGTCCGGGGTGAACTGCTCCAGGCCCAGCTTGGAGTACTCCATGGGGGCGAAGGAGGGGGTGCGGCCCAGCCAGGCGAGGCGTTCGCGGCCGGCGGGCCGGGAGCGGAGCAGGTCGAGGAAGACCTCGGCCCCGGACTGGCCGGAGCCGATGACGGTGACGTGGTCGGCGGCGAGGATCCGGTCCCGGTGGTCCAGGTACTCGGAGGAGTGCACCACGGGCACGGCGGGGGCCTCGGCGAGGGGTCTCAGCGGGTCGGGCATGTAGGGGGCGGTGCCGATGCCGAGGACCAGGTCCCGGGTGTGGGCGCGGCCCAGGGCCTCCGCCTCGCCGTCGGCGCCGATCTGGGTGAAGTCCACTTCGAACAGGCCGCGTTCGGGGTTCCAGCGGACGGCGTCCACCTGGTGGCCGAAGTGCAGCCCGGGGAGCTCCCCGGCCACCCAGCGGCAGTACGCGTCGTACTCGGCGCGCTGGATGTGGAAGCGCTCGGAGAAGTAGAAGGGGAAGAGCCGCTCCCGGTGCCGCAACCAGTTGAGGAAGGACCAGGGGCTGGCGGGGTCGACGAGGGTGACCAGGTCGGCGAGGAAGGGCACTTGGAGGGTGCTGCCCTCGATGAGGAGTCCGGGGTGCCAGCGGAACTCGGGCCGCTGCTCGAAGAAGGCGGTGGTCGGGGCCTCCGCGCCGGGGGTGCGGGGCAGTCCGTGGGCGAGGGCGGCCAGGGACAGGTTGGCGGGGCCGATACCGATCCCCAGCAGGTCGTACGGGGTGTCGAGGAGGTCGGTCATCGGTGGGTGCTGCCTTCCAGGAGGGTCACGAGCCGGTCGAGGTCTCCCGGACCGGTACGCGGGTTGAGGAGGGTGGCCTTGAGCCAGAGCCGGCCGTCCGCGGTGGCCCGGCCCAGGACGGCGCGGCCGTCCAGGAGCAGGCCGCGGCGCAGGGCGGCGACCTCCGGGTCGGGCATCCCCACGGGACGGAACAGGACGGTGCTCAGGACGGGTGGGGCGTGCACCTCGAAACGGGGGTGGGCGTCGAGGAGGGTCGCGAGCCGCTGCGCGGTGGCGCAGGTGCGGTCGACGAGCGCGGCGAGCCCCGCGCGGCCGAGGGCGCGCAGGGTGACGGCGGTCTTGAGGACGTCGGGGCGGCGGGTGGTGCGCAGGGAGCGGCCCAGGAGGTCGGGGAGGCCGGCTTCGGTGTCGTCGGCGGCGTTCAGGTAGTCGGCCCGCTGGCCCAGCGGGGCGAGGAGGCGGCCGTCGGGGACGGCGAGGAGTCCGGCGGCGGCGGGCTGCCAGCCCAGCTTGTGGAGGTCGACGGTGACCGAGTGGGAGCGGTCCAGGCCGTCGAGGAGGTGCCGGTGGCGGGGGCTGAGGGCGAGGAGGCCGCCGTAGGCGGCGTCCACGTGGAGTTCGGCCCCGTGGCGGGCGCAGACGGCGGCGATCTCGGGGAGCGGATCGATCAGTCCGGCGTCGGTGGTGCCGGCGGTGGCCGCGACGAGGACCGGGCCGGTCACCCCGGCGAGGGCCCGGTCCAGGACGGCGGGGTCGAGCAGCCCGGCGGGGGTGGGCAGGCACAGCGGTTCGGGGAGGCCGAGGAGCCAGGCGGCCCGGGGCAGGGAGTGGTGGGCGGCCGCGCCGTGGACCAGCCGGACGGGGCGGCGGGGGTGGCGTTCGCGGGCGAGCAGCAGGGCCAGTTGGTTGGATTCGGTGCCGCCGGTGGTGATCAGGGCGTCGGCGGTGGGGGTGCCGGTCCCGGGCGTGCCGGTGGTGGGTGCGCCGGTGCTGGAGGTGCCGTACAGCTCGGCGGCGAGGGCGCGGGTGACGAGCGCTTCGAGGGCGGAGGCGGCGGGGGCCTGGTCCCAGGAGTCCAGGGAGGGGTTGAGGCAGGAGGCGGCCAGGTCCGCGGCCGCGGCGACGGCCAGCGGCGGGCAGTGCAGATGGGCCAGGCAGGCCGGGTCCGCCGGGTCGGCGGCCCCCTCCGCGAGGAGGGTGACCAGGGTGGTGAGGGCTTCCCCGGCGCCGGTGCCCCGGGCGGGCAGGGGGTCTCCGAGGGTCGCGCGGACGCGGGCGGTGACGGCCTCCGGGCCGCCGGCCGGAAGGGGGCCGCCCCGGGCGACCGCTCCGGCGGCGAGGGCGTCGAGCACGGTGTCGAGGAGGGGGCGCAGGGCGGCGGGTCCGGCGGTGCCCCCGGCGAGGGGGGTGGGGGGCGCGGGCTCGGGCGCGGTCATGCGGTGTCCTCGGGGCGGGCGGTGGCGGGCGGTGCGGGGCGGTGCCCTGGTCAGCCCAACGAGGGAACCCGTCCGGGGTAACCCGAGGGGGTGTCCGATGCCCATTTCCGGCCGCGCCCCGACGAGATCCGGCCGTTTCCGGCCCGGCCGGGCCCGCCCCCGCCCGCACGGCGAGCCGCTGCGCGGCCCGTCGCCGGGTGTGGGGCGGGCACGGCCCGCTCGTCCGACCCGCGGGGTCAGCCGCGTACGTTCAGCGCCCGCGCCACGTCGTCGAGTTGGTCGATGAGCTTGCGGTGCAGGGACGGCGGCATCTCCGTGTCCTTGAGGAAGGCGCGGCCCAGTTCCAGGGAGCCGGCGTCCACCGCGTGGGCGGGGAAGGCGTACCGGCCGGCCGCCTCCGCGAGGGCGGGGCCGCGGCGTTCGGCGAGGGCGACCGCCGCGGGGTAGTACCGCTCGACCCAGGGCCGTACCAGCTCCTCCTGCTCGGGCTGCCAGAAACCGCTCGCGGTGGCGTTGAAGAGGTAGTTGGAGAGGTCCGAGTCGAACATCCGCTCCCAGGCCGCCTCCTTCGCGGCCGGGTCGGGCAGGGCGGCCCGGCATCGGGCGGCGCCCTCGTGGCCGGTGGCGCTGGGGTCCCGGTCCAGTTCGGCGGCGATCTCCTCCTCGCCGACGGCGCCCAGGACGGCCAGCCGGGCCAGGATCTGCCAGCGGAGTTCGGGGTCGAGCTCGGGGCCGCCGGTGACGGTGTCCTCGGCCAGCCAGGCGGCGATCACGTCGGGCTGGGCGGCGGCGGAGATGAAGGTGCGGACGGCGGCGAGCCGCAGGCCGGGGTCGGAGCCGTCCTCGGTGCGCCGGATCAGCGCCTTGGCCGCGGAGGTGATCAGGGCGAGCGCGGCCCCGCGGTCGGCGGCCTCGACGTACCGGTCGGCGATCTGGTGCCGGGCGAAGGCCAGGACGCCCTGCACCACGGCGAGGTCGGTCTCCTCGGGGAGGTGCGCGTGGGCTGCCTCCAGGTAGGCGGCGGGGTCCAGGTCCCCGTCGCGGACCAGGTCGCGGAGGGCGTTCCAGATCACGGCGCGGGCCAGCGGATCGGGCAGCGCGGACAGTTCGCGCAGCGCGGTCTCCAGGGAGTCCCCGTCGAAGCGGATCTTCGCGTAGCCGAGGTCGCCGTCGTTGAGGAGGAGCAGGGCGGGGCGGGGTCCGGCGACGGCGAGGACCTCGTCACCGGGGACGTCGAGTTCGACGCGCTCGCGGAGTTCGAAGGGGTGGGCCTCGCTGCCGGTGCGGTCGTACAGGCCCACGCCGATGCGGTGCGGGCGGCTGCCCTCGCGGTCGACGGTGAGGGTCCAGCCGGCCGGGTCCTCCTCGACGCGCGGGGTGAGGGTGTCGGTGCCGGAGGTGCGGAGCCAGGCGTCGGCCCAGGCGTGCACGTCGCGGGTGGTGTGCGCGGCGAGGGAGTCGGTGAAGTCGGCGAGGGAGGCGTTGCCGAAGCGGTGGCGGGCGAAGTGGGTGTTGATGCCCGCGAGGAAGTCCTCGTCGCCGAGCCAGGTGACGAGCTGGCGGAGGGCGGAGGCGCCCTTGGCGTAGGAGATGCCGTCGAAGTTGAGGAGGGCCGCGGCGGTGTCGGGGACGTCCTCGGGGGCCACGGGGTGGGTGGAGGGCCGCTGGTCGGCGTCGTAGCCCCAGGCCTTGCGGGTGACGGCGAACTCGGTCCAGGTGCCGGTGCGGTCGGTGGCCTCGGAGAGGATCCGGTAGCCCATGTACTCGGCGAAGGACTCGTTCAGCCAGATGTCGTCCCACCAGCGGAGGGTGACCAGGTCCCCGAACCACATGTGGGCCATCTCGTGGGCGATGGTGACGCCCCGGGACTGCCGTTCGGTGTCGGTGACGGCGGAGCGGAAGACGTAGTCGTCGCGGAAGGTGACCAGGCCCGGGTTCTCCATGGCGCCGGCGTTGAACTCGGGGACGAACGCCTGGTCGTAGGAGTCGAAGGGGTAGGGCTCGGCGAACCGCTCGTGGAAGCGGTCGAAGCAGGCGGTGGTGATGCCGAGGATCTCCTCGGCGTCGGCGTCCAGGTACGGGGCCAGGGAGCGCCGGCAGTGGATCCCGAAGGGCAGGCCGGCGTGCTCGGTGCGGACGCTGTGCCAGGGGCCGGCGGCCACGGCGACCAGGTAGGTGGAGATCAGGGGGGTGGTGGCGGCCTGCCAGACCGAGGCGCCGTCGCGGGTGGCGGTGCGCTCGGTGACGCCGTTGGCGAGGACGGTCCACTCCTCGGGGGCGGTCACGGTGAGGGTGAAGACGGCCTTCAGGTCGGGCTGGTCGAAGGCGGCGAAGACCCGCCGGACGTTGTCGAGGAAGAGCTGGGTGTAGAGGTAGGTCTCGCCGTCGGTGGGGTCGGTGAAGCGGTGCATGCCCTCACCGGTGGTGGAGTAGGGCATGAGGGCGTCGACGCGCAGTTCGTGGGGGCCCTCGGCGAGGCCGCGCAGGGGCAGCCTGCCGTCCTTCAGCTCGGCCGCGTCCAGGGGCCGGCCGTCCAGGACGGCGGCGCGCAACTCGTGCGGCTCCAGCTCCACGAAGGTGTCGCCCGCGGCACGGGCGGTGAACCGGATGACGGTGGTGGAGCCGAAGGTCTCCTCACCGGTGCTGAGGTCCAGGGCGACCGCGTAGTCGTGGACGTCGAGGAGCTGTGCTCGGAGCTGCGCTTCGTTGCGCGTCAGTGCGGACATGGCCCCCATGCTGCCCGATGGGGGCCCGGTCCTCGTAGGGGGTGGGGCTCAGTCCTCGGCGGCGGCGATGGTCTCGTGGTGCCGGATGACCTCGGCGATGATGAAGTTGAGGAGCTTCTCGGCGAAGGCCGGGTCGAGTTTGGCGCTCTCGGCGAGCTCGCGGAGCCGCTGGATCTGCCGGGCCTCGCGGCCGGGGTCCGCGGGCGGCAGGTGGTGGCGGGCCTTGAGGTGGCCGACCTGCTGGGTGCACTTGAAGCGCTCGGCGAGCATGTGGACCACGGCCGCGTCGATGTTGTCGATGCTGTCCCGCAGCCGGGACAGTTCGGCGCGGACGTTCTCGTCGATGTCGCTGGTGTTCATGGTGCCCGAGCTTACGTGGCGGGGCGGTGGGCGGGAGGCGCCGAACCGGCCAGTGAGACGCGGCCGGGCCCCGGCGGGGACGGCCCCGGGAGGACGGTCCGCTCAGAGCGGGAGCAGGGCGGTGACCAGCCAGCCGCCCTCGGGGGCGGGGCCGGCGGTGAGGGAGCCGCCCATGGCCTCGGCGCGCTCGGTCATGCCGACCAGACCGAAGCCGCCGCCGCGGGCCTGCTCGGAGAGTTTCGCGGGGCGACCGCCGTCGTCGGCGACGCGGACCTCCAGGCCGGCGGGGACGGTGCGGATCCCGATGCGGACGGCGGTGGCCCCGGCGGCGTGCTTGGTGATGTTGGTGAGGGCTTCGAGGACGATGCGGTGGGCGGTGGCCGCGACGTGCCCGGGGACCCGGTCGTCGAGCCCGGCCTCCAGGTGGAGGACCACGGGCGGGCCGCCGGCGGAGAAGCGGTCGGCGAGCTCGCGGATCTCGGCGAGTCCGGCCACCGGGCTGGTGGCCCCGCCGGCCTCGTCCTCGCGGAGGACCCGGACCAGCCGGC
Organism: Streptomyces sp. NPDC097619; assembly: GCF_040302735.1. Taxonomy (NCBI): domain Bacteria; kingdom Bacillati; phylum Actinomycetota; class Actinomycetes; order Kitasatosporales; family Streptomycetaceae; genus Streptomyces; species Streptomyces sp. NPDC097619. The sequence continues at coordinate 17,414 of NZ_JBEOSD010000117.1, forward strand.
GCATGGAGCCGAGGGCCTGGTCCCCGGCGGCCTCGATGCGGGCCAGGGTCTCGGCGGCCCGTTCGGCGGTGACCCCGGTGAACCGGGCGGCGCGGGCCTCGACCACGATGCCGGTGACGTGGTGCGCGACGAGGTCGTGGAGCTCCCGGGCCAGTTCGAGGCGTTCGGCGGTGCGCACGGCCCTGACCTCGCGGAGCCGCTGCGCGGACTGCAGGCGCAGCAGCAGCGAGTAGGCGCCGACGACCACGGCGAGCACGGAGAACAGCAGGGTGAAGCGGCCGGGGTCGGCGTCGCGCACGGGGACGGCCATGCAGCCGAGGCCGAGCAGCGGGCCGAGGACCAGGGCGGTGCGGGCGGGGGCGCGCAGCAGGACCTGGGTGAGGAGGACGAGCAGGGCCAGGGCCTCGCCGGCGCCCCAGACCTCCAGGGGGTGCGCGCCGAAGATCAGCAGGCCGGTGGCGGTCCAGGTGACCGCGGCCGCGAAGGAGGCGCGGAAGGTGAGGGAGAGCCGGGGCCAGGGGGCGGCGGCCAGGCAGACCAGGACCCCGGAGGTCCAGACGACGGCGTGGGGGAAGCTGGGGCTGCGGGCCAGGACGAGCCCCTCGGAGACGACGAGGGCGAGGAGCACGAGCAGCAGCAGGACCCGCAGCAGGCGGACGGTGCGGCGGTGGCCGCGGGTCCAGGCGGTCAGCGGGCTCACGGAGCGCTCGTGACGAGCCCGCTCTCCCAGGCCCAGGCGGCGATCTCGACGCGGTTGCGGGCGTCGAGCTTGGCCTGGACGTTGGCCAGGTGCGTCTTGACGGTGGAGAGGGAGACGTACAGCTCGGCGGCGATCTCGGCGTTGGTGCGGCCGCGGGCCAGGCAGCGGACCACCTCGGTCTCGCGTTCGGTGAGGGGTTCGGCGGGGCGGCGGGCCGCCCCGGCGGAGGCGCGGGGGGCCATCTCGCGGAGCAGCCGGACGGTGATCGCGGGCGAGACCAGGGAGTCGCCGACGGCGGCGGCCCGGACGGCCTCGACCAGCATCGCGGGGCTGGCGTCCTTGAGGAGGAAGCCGGAGGCCCCGCCGTGGAGGGCGGCGTGCACGTACTCGTCGAGGTCGAAGGTGGTGACGACGACGATCCGGGGGCGGGTCAGGTGGGCGAGGCGCCGGGTGACCTCCAGACCGTCGAGGCGGGGCATCCGGATGTCGAGGAGGAGCACGTCGGGGTGGTGGGTCTCGACGGCTTCGAGGGCGGCCTGCCCGTCGGTGACGTCGGCCAGCACCTCGATGTCGGGCTGGCTCTCCAGGATCATCCGGAACCCGGTTCTGACCATGTCCTGGTCGTCCGCGATGACCACGGTGATCGTCATGCGCTGCCCTGCCCCTTGCCGTGCGCCGATGGGTCCTTCCCATGGGACCCGGGGCCGGAGGGGCCCGCAACCGCAATGAGGGCCCGTCGGGAGGGGCGCCGGGCGGGTCCGGCGGGGCGCCGGGGCCGCGGGGCGCCCCGGGCCACGCTAGTGCGGGGACGCGGGAGGGGCCTCCCCCGTCCGGCCGGTTCTCGCTCGGCCGGAAGGAGGAGGCCCCGGGTGCCCCGCGGGGCGGGTCAGAGACCGGCGGCCGCCGACTTGATGGCCGCGGCGAAGGTGGACACCTCGGTGTAGACGCCGGGGTAGTTCGGACGGGCACAGCCCTGGCCCCAGCTGACGATGCCGACCTGGATCCAGGCGTTGGCGTTGTCGCGGCGGAACATGGGGCCGCCGGAGTCACCCTGGCAGGTGTCGACCCCGCCCTGCGGGTAGCCGGCGCAGATCTCCTCGGCGGCGATCAGCGAGCTGCCGTAGGAGGCCCGGCAGTCGGCGTCGGAGACGAACGGCACGGTGGCCTTGAGCAGGTACCGCTGCTGGGCTCCGCCTTCGCGGGCCGCGCCCCAGCCCGCGACGGTGAAGGTGCCGGTGTTGTACTGGGTGGTCTCGGCGATCTTCAGGGTGGGCAGATTGATGGGCTGGGCGAGCTTGATGAGGGCCCAGTCCTTGCCGCTGCCGTTGTAGCCGGGGGCGCGGAGGATCCTGGTGGACTTGACCTTGATGGCGGAGCCGCTCTGGAGGTCCACGACGCCGGCGGTGGCGGTGATGGAGGTGTTGGGGCCGGAGGCTCCGACGCAGTGGGCGGCGGTCAGCACGATCTGCTGGGTGTAGAGGGCGCCGCCGCAGCCCATGGAGAGGCGGACCATGAAGGGGAACTCGCCCTGGGCCGCGCGGGTGCCGCCGACCACGGGGGCCGGGGCGGCGCTGGCACTGACGGGCTGGAGGCTGAAGGCCGCGAGGGCCACGGCGCCGGCGGCGACGGCGCGGCGGAGCATCGTGCCGAAGGTCTTCCGCTGTGCAGACACGGTCAACACACTGCCTTTCGTGGGGGGTTGGCTGTGCGTGGCGGGACGGCCGGGTAGCCGTCCGGAATGACGTGCCCATGTCACACCCGATCCCGGCAGGCGAACAAGACTGTGTTTTTGGCCAAAATTCTTGCGGTGAGAAAGCTCTCCCCCCGCAGGATCCTCCGCAGGGTCCGCAGTCAAGGGGCGTGACGTCCGGCCGGAGCGGCCCTCCGGACCCCCTCCCCCCACCCCCTTGGCGCGATCCCGACGGGTGAACCGCGGTTGAACCCCGAACCCCCGTGGGTAGAACCCGACTGTCGCACGAGATACGCCAACGGGCCCGACCCCCCCGCCAGGGGGCCGGGCCCGGTCGCGTGTCCGATCCCCTTCGCGGGCCGATGGGTCACTCCGCCCCGTACACCGGCAGCGGGGTGTCCGCCTTCGCCAGCAGCCCCAGCGCCGCGCCGCCCGCCTCGGCCGGGGTCCAGCGGGCCCCCTTGTCGGCCGTCGGACCGGGCCGCCAGCCGTCCATCACGGTGATCCGGCCGCCCTCCGCCTCGAAGACCCGCCCGGTGACCCCCGCCGAGTCCGCCGAGCCCAGCCACACCACCAACGGGGAGACGTTCTCCGGGGCCATCGCGTCGAACTCCCCCGCCGCCGGGGCCGCCATCGCCTCCGCGAAGGTCCGCTCGGTCATCCGGGTCCGGGCGGCCGGGGCGATCGCGTTGACCTGCACCCCGTAGCGAGCCAGTTCGGCCGCCGAGACCAGGGTGAGCCCCAGCACGGCCGCCTTGGCCGCGCTGTAGTTGCCCTGCCCCACCGACCCCAGCAGACCGGCGCCCGAGGAGGTGTTCACCACCCGGGCCGTCGGGGTCCGCCCCGCCTTGGCCTCCGCGCGCCACCAGGCCGCGGCCCGCCGCAAGGGCAGGAAGTGCCCGGTGAGGTGGACCCGCACCACCGCCTCCCAGTCCTCCTCCTCCAGGTTCACCAGCATCCGGTCCCGCAGGAAGCCGGCGTTGTTGACCAGGGTGTCCAACCGGCCGAAGGTGTCCAGCGCGCAGTCCACCAGCCCCGCCGCGCCCGCCGCGGAGGCCACGTCCCCGCCGTGGGCCACCGCCGTGCCGCCCCGCGCCCCGATCTCCGCCACCACCTCGGCGGCCGGGGAGCCGGTCCCGGCGGGGGTCCCGTCCGGGCCCGTGCCCAGGTCGTTGACCACCACCCGGGCCCCCTCGGCGGCGAAGGCCAGGGCGTGGGCCCGGCCCAGGCCCCGACCCGCCCCCGTCACGATGACCACGCGCCCGTCACAGATGCCCATCCCGGCCCTCCTCGTCTGCCCTCCCGACGGACTCCCCGCCGGGCCCCTCCGCGGATACCGCGCCCGGGAGCCGGCCCTCGGACCCGCCCCCGGACTCCTTGTTGACCGTGGCGGCGTCCAGGAACGCGGGCCGCTCCCCGCCGCCGTGCACGAGCAGACTGGCCCCGCTCACGTAGCCGGCCCGCCCCGAGGCCAGGAACACCGCCGCCCGGCCCACCTCCTCGGGCTCGGCCAGCCGCCCCAGCGGGACGGTCGCGGCCACCGCCGCCAGCCCGTCGGCGTCCCCGTAGTGCAGGTGCGCCAGCTCGGTCCGCACCATCCCCAGCACCAGGGTGTTGACCCGCACCTCGGGGGCCCACTCCACCGCCATCGAGCGCGCCAGGTTCTCCAGCCCCGCCTTGGCCGCCCCGTAGGCCGCCGTGCCCGGCGAGGGCCGGGTGCCGCTGACGCTGCCCACCATCAGCACCGAGCCACGGGCCCGACGCAGGTGCGGCAGGGCCGCCAGCGAAGCGGTGAGCGGGGCCAGGAGGTTCAGCTCCACCACCCGGGCGTGCCGCCGCGCCGAGCCCTCGGACAGCGGCCGGTACGGGGTCCCGCCCGCGTTGTTGACCAGGCAGTCCAGGGACCCGTACCGGGCCGCCAGCTCCCCGAAGACCCGCTCCACCGCCTCGGCGTCCCGCAGGTCCAGGGCCACGTGCCGGGCCCGTCGACCGGCGGCGCACACCGGTTCCGGGGGCGGCCGGCGGGCGCAGACCACCACCTCGGCCCCCGCTTCGAGGAACGCGCGGGCGATGCCCGCACCCACGCCCCGGGTGCCGCCGGTGACGACGGCCACCCTCCCGTCCAGCTCCATCTGCTGCTACCTTCCTCACCTAACAAACGTTTGGTGGAAAGGTAGCTGATGCGCTGATGGGTGTCTCCACCTCCGCCCCCGAAAAGGGCGTCGCCCTGGTCACCGTGGACTTCCCCCCGGTCAACGCCCTGCCCGTGAGCGGCTGGTACGAGCTGGCCGAGGCCCTGACGGCCGCCGGCCGCGACCCCGGCACCGGCTGCGTGGTCCTCGCCGCCGAGGGCCGCGGCTTCAACGCCGGGGTGGACATCAAGGAGATGCAGCGCGACCCCGGCCACACCGCGCTGATCGGCGCCAACGGCGGCTGCGCCGCGGCCTTCGCCGCCGTCTACGACTGCGAGGTGCCGGTGGTCGCCGCCGTCGGCGGCTTCTGCCTCGGCGGCGGCATCGGACTGGTCGGCAACGCCGACGCGATCGTGGCCGCCGAGGACGCCGTCTTCGGACTGCCGGAGCTGGACCGCGGCGCCCTCGGCGCCGCCACCCACCTCTCCCGGCTGGTCCCCCAGCACCTGATGCGGACCCTCTACTACACCTCCCGCACCGTGACCGCCGCCGAACTCCACGCGCACGGCTCGGTCTGGCGGGTGGTGCCCGGCGCCGCGCTGCGGGCCGCCGCCCTGGAGCTCGCCGCCGAGATCGCCCGTAAGGACCCCTACCTGCTGCGGCTCGCCAAGGCCGCCATCAACGGCATCGACCCGGTGGACGTGCGCCGCAGCTACCGCTTCGAGCAGGGCTTCACCTTCGAGGCGAACCTCAGCGGGGTCGCCGACCGGGTCCGCGACACCTTCGGCGGCCCCGCCCCGGACCGGAAGGAGCGCTCGTGACCGACAAGACGATGAGCTGCGAGGAGGCCGTCGGCCGGCTGTGCAGCGGCATGACCGTGGGCATCGGCGGCTGGGGCTCGCGGCGCAAGCCGATGGCGCTGGTCAGGGCGCTGCTGCGGTCGGAGGTAACCGACCTCACCGTGGTCGCGTACGGCGGCCCGGACGTGGGCCTGCTGGCCGCGGCGGGCCGGATCCGCCGCCTCGTCGCCCCCTTCGTCACCCTGGACTCGATCCCGCTGGAGCCCCGCTACCGGGCGGCCCGCGAGAGCGGGGCCTTCGCCCTGACGGAGCTCGACGAGGCCATGTTCATGTGGGGGCTGCACGCGGCCGCGAACCGGCTGCCGTTCCTGCCGGTGCGGGCCGGGCAGGGCTCGGACGTGATGCGGATCAACCCGGAGCTGCGCACGGTGGTCTCGCCGTACGGGGACGGCGAGGAGTTCACGGCGGTGCCCGCGCTGCGGCTGGACGCGGCCCTGGTGCACGTGAACCGGGCCGACCGCCGGGGCAACGGCCAGTACCTGGGCCCGGATCCGTACTTCGACGACCTGTTCTGCGAGGCGGCCGACGCGGCGTACGTCTCCTGCGAGCGGCTGGTGGACACCGCCGAGCTGACCAAGGAGGCCGCCCCGCAGAGCCTGTTGGTCAACCGGGCGAACGTCACCGGGGTGATCGAGACGCCCGGCGGGGCGCACTTCACCTCCTGCGTGCCGGACTACGGCCGTGACGAGCCCTTCCAGAAGCTGTACGCGACCACGCCCTGGCCCGAGTTCGCCGCCCGGTTCCTCTCGGGCCCCGACGAGCGGGCCTATCAGGAGGCCGTCCGGGCCTGGCAGGAGGAGCAGCGGTGATCAGTCGGGCCGAGTACTGCGTGATCGCGTGCGCGGAGGCGTGGCGGGGGGACGGGGAGGTGCTGGCCAGTCCGATGGGGACGGTGCCGGGGATCGGGGCGCGGCTGGCCCGGCTCACCTTCTCCCCGGAACTGCTGCTGACCGACGGGGAGGCCATGCTGCTCGCCCCGGACGGCTCCGTGGAGGGCTGGTTGCCCTACCGGCGGCACCTGGCGATGGTGACCGGGGGGCGGCGGCACGTGATGATGGGCGCCAGTCAGATCGACCGGTACGGCAACCAGAACATCTCCTGTATCGGGGAGTGGGAGCGGCCCGCCCGGCAGCTGCTGGGGGTGCGCGGGGCGCCGGTGAACACGCTGAACAACCCGGTGAGCTACTGGGTCCCCCGACACTCGCCGCGGGTGTTCGTGGACCGGGTGGACCTGGTGTGCGGGGTCGGGTACGACCGGGCGGCCGGGGCGCGGTTCCACGGGCTGCGCCGGGTGGTCAGCGACCTGGGGGTGTTCGACTTCGAGACCCCGGACCGGTCCATGCGACTGGCCTCCCTGCACCCGGGGGTCTCCGTGGCGGAGGTCCGCGCGGCCACCGGTTTCGACCCGGTGGTCCCGGAGGACGTGCCGTACACCCGGGACCCGGACGAGGCCGAGCTGCGGCTGATCCGGGAGGTGCTGGATCCGGGCGGGCTGCGGGACCGGGAAGTCAGGGCGGCCTGATGGAGACCGCGCTGACGAGGCTGGTGGGGGTGGAACACCCCTTGGTGCAGACGGGGATGGGCTGGGTGGCCGGTCCCCGGCTGGTCTCCGCGGCGGCGAACGCGGGCGCCCTGGGGATCCTGGCCTCCGCGACGATGACCCTGGACGGGTTGCGGTCGGCGGTGCGCGAGGTGAAGTCCCGTACGGACGCGCCGTTCGGGGTGAACCTGCGGGCGGACGCCGGGGACGCGGGCGAGCGGGTGGAGCTGATCGTGGCCGAGGGGGTGCGGGTGGCCTCCTTCGCCCTGGCGCCCTCCCGGGAGCTGATCGCCCGGCTGAAGGAGGCCGGGGTGGTGGTGATCCCCTCGGTGGGGGCCCGGCGGCACGCCGAGAAGGTGGCGGCCTGGGGGGCCGACGCGGTGATCGTGCAGGGCGGCGAGGGCGGCGGCCACACCGGTGAGGTGGCCACCGGCGTGCTGCTGCCGCAGGTGGTGGACGCGGTGCGGATCCCGGTGATCGCCGCGGGCGGTTTCCACGACGGACGCGGGCTGGTGGCGGCGCTGTCGTACGGGGCGGCCGGGGTGGCGATGGGCACGCGCTTCCTGCTGACCTCGGATTCGACGGTGCCGGACCCGGTGAAGGACCGCTACCTGGCCGCCACGGTGAAGGACGTCACCGTGACCACGGCCGTGGACGGGCTGCCGCACCGGATGCTGCGTTCGGAGCTGGTGGACGCCCTGGAGCGGTCCGGGCGGATCGGATCCCTGCTGCGGGCCCTGCGGCACGCCCTGGCCTTCCGGCGCGAATCCGGTCTGGGCGCGCGGCAGATGGTCCGCGAGGGCCTGGCGATGCGGCACGGAAAGGACCTGACGTGGGGCCAGGTCCTGTTGGCCGCGAACACCCCGATGCTGCTGAAGGCGGCCATGGTCGAGGGCCGTACGGACCTGGGGGTGATGGCCTCCGGGCAGGTGGCCGGGGTGATCGAGGACCTGCCCTCGTGCGCGGAGCTGGTCGGCCGGGTCATGGCCGAGGCCGAGCGCACCCTGACCGCACTGGAAGCACTGCGCGCGTCCGGCACCCTGCCCTCCGCAGGGTGATCCCTCCTCCGTTACGGGAGTCGCAATGAGCCGTGCAAGAACCCGTGCCACGCGTCCCGCGGGAAGCGGTGCCGCCCGGCGCCGGAGCCGGAACCGGCTGGTGGCCCTGGCGGCCGCGGTGCTGCTGGCGGGCGGGACGCTGCCCGCGGCGGCCGCGCAGGCGGCCCCCGCCGGCGTCGGGGCGGCGCACCGGGCGCCCTCCTCGGCGGCCGTCCCCGCCTCGATCCGGCAGGTGCCCCTCCAGGGCGCCGTGAACGTCCGCGACCTGGGCGGCTACCGCACCTACACGGGGGGCACCGTCCGGCAGGGCCGGGTGTTCCGCGGGGACGCCCTGTCGAAGCTGACGGACGCCGACCTGACGGTGGTGGCCGGGCTGGGGCTGCGGAAGGCGGTGGACTTCAGGATCCCGCTGGAGGTGCAGTACGACGGCGCCGACCGGCTGCCCGCCGGTCCGGCGGTGGTGGCGCGGCCGGTGAGCGACCTCGGGCTGTTCGGCACCCTGATCACGGTGATCTCCAGCGGGGACCCGGCGCGGCAGGAGGCCATCCTGGGCGGCGGCCGGGCCGAGGCGTACATGCGGGACATCTACCGCACCTTCGTCACCGATCCCGCGAACCGGGCGCAGTTCGCGGCCACCCTGCGGGAGCTCGCCGACGGCCAGGGGCCGCTGCTGTACCACTGCACCTCGGGCAAGGACCGCACGGGCTGGCTGAGTTACGTGCTGCTGCGGGCCCTGGGGGTGCCGGTGTCCTCCGCGGAGCAGGACTACCTCGCCTCGAACACGTTCCGGGCCGCGTACGACGCGCGGCTGCGGGAGGGGTTGAAGCAGTCGGGGCGGATGCGGAACCCGGACCTGCTGATCCCGCTCCAGGAGGTCCGGCAGGACTACCTGGCCGCGGCCACGGCCCGGATGGAGGCCGACTACGGAAGCTTCTACGGCTACCTGACCCAGGGGCTCGGCCTGGACCTGGGGGTGCTGTCCCGGCTCCAGGACCGCCTGGTGCGCTGATCCGGGGCCGGTCCGCGCGGGTGCCCCCGTCCGGCGGACGCACGCGGGGCCCGGGGGAACGGCGCGTGCCGTTCC